>JBEBDP010000127.1:0-5670 GCA_041156925.1 Bacteroidota bacterium
TATTGAGGATTTAATGTTGCTGTGTGATGCCGACATAACTTCTAAAAACGAGAATAAAGTAAAACGCTTCAGAGCTAATTTTGAAATGGTTCGTCAGCGTTTGAAAGAAGTTGAAGAGAAGGATCAAATCAGATACTGGCAGCCTCCAATCACTGGAGAGTTGATCATGCAAACCTTTCAGCTAACTCCTTGTAGAGAAGTTGGGGTAATTAAAACTGCAATCAGAGAAGCCATTTTAGATGGTATTATTGAAAACAGCTATGAGGCAGCATTTGCTATGATGTTGGAAGAAGGAAAGAAGCTAGGATTTATTGCGCATAACGCTTGAACCAAGTAATTTGTCGCTTGGCATAATTCCTGGTATGTTGTTTGATCTTTTCAATAGCATCTTCTCTTGAACACAGGCCATCAAAAAAATCAAATAATTCTTTGTATCCTACTGTTTGCAAGGCAGTCAATTCTTTGAAAGGGTAGACTGATTTCGCTTCAGCTTCTAATCCCTCTTGCATCATTTGATCAACGCGTGCATTGATGCGGTCATATAATGTAGCTCTTGGTAAATCAACTACTTTATAAACGATATTATATAACTTATCGATGCCTCTGTTTTCTGCATTGATTTGAAATTGATGTATTGGTGTACCTGTGTGTAAAACTACTTCTAGCGCACGCATCATCCGGTTGGGGTTGTTGATGTCTCCTTGTTTTTCAAATTCGGGGTCTAGCGACAATAATTTATTTCTCAAAGCATCGATGCCTTCTTTCTCGTATAACTGAATTACTTGCTCTCTGATTGTTGAAGGGACTGTAGGTATTTCATCTAAGCCTTCCACCAAAGCTTTGATGTAAAGGCCTGTCCCGCCGCATACTATGGCAGTATCATTTGTCTTGAAAATTTCTTCGAGATACTGTTTTGCTTCTCTTGCAAAGCTACCTGCTGTTATGGATTCGTGTATCGAATGATTGGCAATGAAATAATGCTTCACTTCAGCTAGTTCTTCTTCAGTGGGACGAGCAACGCCAATCTTGAGTTCTTTGAAACATTGTCTGGAGTCCGCTGAAATAATGGAAGTATTGTATTGCTTTGCCAATGCAATGGCTGCTGCTGTTTTACCAACTGCTGTTGGTCCCGCTACCACAATAACTGTCTTATTCACTGATTAGAATGCATTATCGTCTTCAGATAACGTTTCCTCACCACCAAATTCATCGGCATCTCCTGTGCCTTCTTCGCCTTCATCAGAAAATCCTTCTCCTAATGAACTGAGGTCGTATTTTTCTTCAACATCTGCGAACCTATCGCCCAGTATGCTTTTGATGCCATACTGACTAGGACCAATACCTTCTTTTCTGGTAGTTGAAGGATAAATCAGTTTGTTGTTTTCTTCTTTCGAAACAGAAATCAATTGAATTTGGAAGGTCCAGTTTTTTTGAAAATCATACACATAAACAAACTTCTGTTCTGTGTCTCTGATTTCCGAACCAATATTGGTTTCAAACATATCCAATGGTTCAACAGGGTAGGCTACATCATCATATTTTTCTAAACTGATGGCTCTGCCTCTTTGCCAGCTGTCGTTGCTTCTGTAGAAAGTTGCTTGGTGAATACTATCGAATTCATAAGCAGCAAGAATAGCCGTATGCAGCTCAAAAAATGATTGGTTGTGCTTGATTGCAATATCCCTGTAAATGGTATCGTCTTCTTCGTAGAAAACGCGAAACTTTAGAACGGCCATGCAGGCAAGTTAATAAAAAAAGCCAACGAGGCAAAGGGATAAGACCTTAAAGGAGACTTGTTCTTTGATTAGAATTTCATGCCTACAGTCAGCACAACATTTCCATTGGTGCCCTTAACAAATCCTGGTGCAAAAAATCCATTATCTAAACGGTAGGGGAAAGATGCATCCTTCACCATTCTGTGTACATAGGTGAGGTCAATAAAATATCCTTTATCCCTATAGCCCAAACCTCCACTGATGCTAGATTGAGTCCCTTTAAGGACAGTCGATTGATAAGCATTTCCCATGTAGTTGTACCCCAATCTGGCCATGATGGTATTGAATTTTAATTCTCCACCAAGTCTGAAATTAATAGCAGATCTGTATTGGTCTTTTATGGCTGCATTTACTTCTTCCAAATAATTAACGCCATTGGTAGGATCTCCTGCATTGAATTTTGATTTGCCATAATTCAAGAATTCAATATCCGCACTGATGAATCCGCGTTGCTTTTTTACATCCTCCACTTCTTGAAAAATATACGAAACACCAAACATCAAACGCATAGGGTTGGTATAATCGTATTGGAAATCTCCTGCTTCACCATTGTTGAAATCTCTTGAACTTTGGGTCAATACAGAGGTCTGTCCTTGATAACCTTCAACATCTGTGGTGATGGTTGTAGTATATAGATCTTCTAGGTTGTAAAAAACAGGTGAATGAAAAGCAGCACCAATTCTGATTTGGTCAATTGGTCTAACAATAATGCCAAGGTTCAGTCCAACACCAATTCCTTCTGTTAGCAAGGTTTCCTGCGTTTCAAAATAATTGAAGTTGTTGTTCTTGTTATTTGTTGCATCACTCTCTCTGAAGGTGCTGGTTCTTTCATATTTAAGCTGACTAAAAGTGATTCCACCACCTACAAATAAACAGTCCATGTAATTTCCGCTGGCAGCAATAAAATAATCATTGATACCACCTCTTGTAACTACATTTTGTTGTTGGATTACACCTGTTTGTGGAGTAGCTTGACTTTTATAGCCTGCAACAGTACCACCCACGCCAGATATGGTGTCGATCAAATAAGTATTCAACGCAAGACTTGCACCGTAGGGAAAATTATTAGCAGCATCATTAGGGTTGGTCACGTTTCTGTTGATCAACTCCTCAAGGTATTTCTCAGAATAAGAGCTTTCATTGTTGTTTCCTTTTAGGGTAGTTCGGTTGTTGAAATTAGCCCTTCTGTTCATTCCCAAACCAACCGTAAAATTTCTCCAGTCGCCACTTACTGAACCTTCTTTCGGTAAGATGAAACCAAAATTGCTGATATCGAATGCAGTTTTTTTATCGCTGTTTTCACTCGACAAATAATTGATCTTGGTTTTGTTGAAACCTAGTGTTGGGGTAAATGTAAATTCACTTGTTTTAAAAAAAGCCAAACCAGCAGGGTTTACTGCAGCTGCAGAAATATCGCCACCAAGCGAAACAACTGCTCCTCCAATTGCTCTTGTCCTTGCACTACCACCATGACCCATCATGGAATAACGAAGTGCATCCGCAGGTTCTTGCGCCATTGCCGCACCTGAAAAAAAGGTGAGCGCAATGAAAAGTATTTTCCTCATGAAATAAGAAGGATTTGAAAGTTTAATTGCCTCCACGTCCGAATGATCTTACAGGAGCTGAGCTACCGCTGCTTCCAGAAGATGAACTGTTGGAACTGTTGTTGAATCCAGAGCCAGAACCACTGTTGCCAAAAGTTCTAGAAGGACTGCTGCTTCCACCATTTCCACGTGGGTTGTAACCACCTCTAGGTGTTCCACTTCCACCATTATTGATATAAGAACCTCCAAAACGGGAACTGTTGTTGCCGTATTTAGAACCATAGTTCTGAGGTGGATTATAATTATTGAGGTTAACCATTCTTGGACCATTTGCTCTTGGATTGGTGAACTTCACATTGTTGAATACCACCACTGGTCTTCCAAAATAGTAAGGTGAAAAAGGGTTGTAGTATAGTCCAGATCCTAAATAAGTAGGACCGAAAAATGGATTACCCATAAATGGTGAAAAGCCAATTCCCATGCCACCTCTCAATGAAGGATAGAAATCAAGGTAAGCAGAATTGTTCCAATAAGGATTGTTCCAGTAGGCAAAATCGTCATCAAAAGATCTCCATCTAGAACCACCCATGGCTTTCATCCTCAAATAGCGATCATTCAATGGCACATTTGATTCACGATAACTCCTGTCGTCGTCAACATTTACATAGCCAGATTCTTCACGAACAGGTGAAAAATACACATCGTCAGGTGTCTGTCCGCTCCTGTAAGCAGTACTGCAACCCATCATGATGGATGCCAGTGAAAATACAAGAATGATCCTCTTCATACAACGTGATTTAAAGATTAAGCCGAAGTTACTACTTTTGCGCTAACGCAGCTTTATTATTAGACGTCCAGAATCATTAAAAGTTGCAATTCAAATCTTAAAAAATGTTAAATCACTAATATGGGCAATGAACTGACTACGCGGGAGAAAGATTATTCTCAATGGTACAATGATTTGGTGCTAAAAGGTGGACTGGCGGACTACTCTGCAGTACGTGGCTGTATGGTGATTAAGCCCTATGGTTATACCCTTTGGGAAAACATGCGTGATGTATTGGACAGGATGTTTAAAGAAACTGGTCACGTTAATGCCTACTTCCCCTTGTTCGTTCCTAAATCATTTTTAGAGAAGGAAGAAGGTCATGCCGAAGGATTTGCAAAAGAGTGCGCAGTGGTTACCCATTATCGCTTAAAAGGTGACCCCAATAACAAAGGAAAATTAATGGTTGATCCAGAAGCTAAATTGGAAGAAGAACTCATTGTTCGTCCAACCAGTGAAGCCATCATATGGAATGCCTACAAAGATTGGATCCAATCATACAGAGATCTTCCATTGCTCATCAACCAATGGGCAAACGTGGTACGTTGGGAAATGCGTACAAGATTGTTTTTAAGGACTGCTGAATTTTTATGGCAGGAAGGACATACTGCACATGCTACTGCAGAAGAGGCAATTGAGGAGGCAGAAAAAATGTTACATGTGTATGCTGATTTTGTTGAGAACTACATGGCACTACCAGTAATGAAAGGAGTAAAGACGCCAAACGAAAGATTTGCTGGTGCTTTGGAAACTTATTGTATTGAAGCGCTGATGCAAGATGGTAAAGCATTGCAGGCTGGTACTTCACATTTCCTCGGACAAAATTTTGCGAAAGCATTTGAAGTGAAATACCTCACCAAAGAAAACAAACAAGAATATGTTTGGGCTACTTCATGGGGCGTATCAACTCGGTTAATTGGTGCGCTTGTAATGGCGCACAGTGATGATCAAGGTTTGGTAATTCCTCCAAGAATTGCTCCATTACAAGTTGTGATTGTGCCTATCTACAAAGGCCCTGAACAAAAAGCGCTTGTTGATGAAAAGGTGCATGGCATCGTCAGTGAGTTGAAGAAGCATGGTATTTCTGTAAAGTATGATGATAGTGATAACACTAGACCAGGATGGAAGTTTGCAGAATATGAATTGAAGGGTGTGCCTGTTAGAATTGCGATAGGTCAGAAGGATATTGAAAATGGCGTTGTAGAAATTGCACGCAGAGACACCAAAGAAAAATCTTCAGTGCCTGCAGAGGGAATTGCAGACTATATCAAACAATTGCTAGAGGATATTCAACAAAATTTATACAACCGTGCATTGAGCTATCGCAACGAACACATCACTGAAGTAAATTCATGGGAAGAGTTCAAGCAAGTGTTGAATACCAAAGGTGGATTTATTTCTGCACATTGGGATGGAACTCCTGAGACAGAAGAGAAAATCAAAGACGAAACAAAAGCGACCATTCGTTGTATTCCACTTGGCAACAAACTAGAGGAAGGCGTTTGTGTTTGCTCTGGAAAGCCAA
>JBEBDP010000128.1:0-5209 GCA_041156925.1 Bacteroidota bacterium
GTGGTCAATGTGGCAAATGGAACATCACCTGCTTTTTTACCATTAGAAAGATCACCACTAATTTTTTCAAATTGATCACCTTTATTCATGCTTCTATAAAGAGCATTTCCTCCCATATACAAGATATCAGGGTTGTGTTTTGATAATAGGATAGGGGTTTGCCAATTGAATCTTGCTTTTGGTTCATTGAGGTTGGCGCTGGCAGGTCTTAAAAATTTATTTCCACCTTGTTGTTTGTGAATTCTCATGTAAGAACCAAACTGTGAGCCTGTGTAAACGATGTTGTGGTCTCTTGGGTCAATTTGCACTTGCATGCCATCACCACCATTGATGCTTTTATATCCATACTGACCATTGTCAATCCAGTCGATAGATTCTTTGTGTGTTGAAGGTCCATACCAAGAGCCATTGTCTTGTAAACCTCCATACACATTGTAAGGTTTTTCGTTATCAACGTTAATAGCATAGAACTGTCCGACTGAAGGAGAATTGGCTTTGAACCAATTTTTTCCATTGTCGTAAGTAATATTACAACCACCATCATTGCCTGCAATCATATGATTATCCTTCAATGGGTTAATCCATAATGCATGCCAATCTGAATGCGTATTGCCTTTATCCATTGAGCTGAAAGTCTTTCCTCCATCACTAGAGATGTTGGCATTTACACCTAGTATGACGAGTTTATTGGGGTTCATTGCAGAGACAAATATTTTTCCAAAATAATAGCCGAAGGTGCTGTAAATGCCAATTGGTTTATCGTGGGTTTTGTTCCAGGTTTTACCACCATCAGTGCTTTTATAAACTTCGCAGCCATTGATCTGGTTAACAGATGGGCCTGCACTTTCATCATTCAGGTATTGGTAGATTTGATTCAAGGTAATTTTCCCTGTCGCAATTTCATCCTTGAATGTTTTAGATTGGTATTGTCCTGATAGGCCATTCATTCTTAAGAAACGTTCAATTGCTTGATCACTATAACCAGCAAATGTTTCTTTGCTCATGTCTTTGAGATCTTTAACGGCTAGTCGGCCTGTATCTGCTTTCGTTGTATCAGGTTTTAAATTATAGTTATCTACTACAGCATATACAATTGATGGATCTTTAGGATAAACCGCCAATCCAATTCTGCCGATGCCATTTCCTTGTGGGAAGCCAGAAGCAGCATCACTACTCAGTTTCCAGGTTTCACCACCGTCAACGCTTTTGTATATACCTGAAGTTTTTCCTCCTTCTACAAAGTCCCATGCCTTTCTAATTCTATGCCATGCTGCAGCATAAATTTCTTTAGGATTTTGTGGATTGATTTCCATTTCTACTGCTCCAGTATTGTCATCAATAAAGAGTGTTTGCTTCCAAGTTTTTCCGCCATCAGTTGTTTTGTACACGCCTCTTTCTTTGTTTGGAGAATAAAGGTGTCCTAGTACTGCAACCCAAGCCTCATCAGGGTTAGAAGGGCTCAATAAAATTTTACCAATATGATGACTTTCTGGAAGTCCTACGTACTCCCAGTTTTTTCCGTTGTCTTTCGATTTATAAACACCGATGCCTGCATACGAAGAACGGCTGCTGTTCACTTCACCAGTTCCTAACCAAATGGTATTGTTTTTCCAATCAACGGCGATGTCTCCAATACCCACAACTGCTTCTTTGTCGAAAATGGGAGTAAAGCTTTGTCCATTGTTTGTTGTATGCCAGAGTCCGCCTGTTGCATAGGCGATATAAAATTCTGTGGGATCATTTGGGTTTACTTCAAGATCATCAACACGACCACTCATGATACTTGGTCCGATATTTCTAAAGCTGACATCTTTGAAAATACTTGCATTTGCACGAGCAGCTTTTTCCGTTAGGCTTTTCATCCTTAGAGTGCCATCAGTTGGTTTGTTTTGTGCAAACATCAAAAAGGGAATGGTAAGCAATGGCAATAGCATGCTAAGAGCTGACTTCAAAACCGTTTTGTGAAAAACTTTACTGTGCATATCGACTGTTTTTTTTAATTTGAAGGATGATGCAATATAGAGATATTCAAGGTAAACCTTTTATTTCTGCAATAAAGTTGATGTTGTTTATTGGTATGCTATTTCCATGCATAGCTAATGCCCAATATTGGATTGATTTCAAGTTGAGCCCCAAAGGAGATACGATCAATAGGGTGGATAAGTACAACCGCAAACAAGGTCCCTGGTGGTTTCGGTATGAGGAAGTGAGAGGAGAACCTGGCTTTGAGGAAGAGGGATATTTTTACAACGACAAGAAACAAGGTCCTTGGAAGAAGTTTAGTTTAATGGGTGATCTTATTGCCCGAGAATATTTTATAGCAGGACATAGAGATGGACAGCAATTGTATTACAATAGAATGGGGGATTTGATCAGAGAAGAAAGTTGGAAGGCCATTGACCCAGCGCATCCCTATGATACCATTATGGTGCCGGATATCGATCATCCTGAAAGGATGATTAAGAAAATTATCAAGCATGAATCCGCAGAGATAAAACATGGTGTTTGGAAATATTATGATCCAGTGATGGGATCTGTTACGCGGACAGAAACATTTGTATATGGACAACCACCACAAGTTGTGAGTCCTAGTAAAAATACCAATCCAGTCAAAACTGATGTGAAGCCTACATCATCTGTTTCACATCCTGTACCAGGAGCAAAGAAAAATATACAGACACAAAAAAAGGGGAAAAATTAATTTCCCCTTTTTTATTTTCTAATGTTTAAGATTATTTGTTTGCAGCTGCTCTGATTACATTCAAAGCACCGCCAGATTTGAACCACTCAATTTGTTGAGCATTGTAACTGTGGTTGGCTTCGATAGTATCAGAAGATCCATCTTTGTGGTTGAGGACAACTTTCAATGCAACACCTGGTGTGAAAGAAGTTAGTCCGATTACATCAATGGTGTCATCTTCTTGTACTTTTTCGTAATCTTCTTTGTTAGCGAAAGTAAGCGCTAGCATACCTTGCTTCTTCAAGTTGGTTTCGTGAATACGAGCAAATGATTTTACCATTACCACACGCACCCCAAGATGTCTTGGTTCCATGGCTGCATGTTCTCTTGAGGAACCTTCACCATAGTTTTCATCACCAAAAACGATACTTCCAACGCCTGCTGCTTTGTAAGCACGTTGAGTTGCAGGAACTGGACCATATTCTCCAGTGAGTTGGTTTTTTACGTTATCGGTTTTGTCGTTGAAATAATTGACAGCACCAATGAGCATGTTGTTACTGATGTTGTCGAGGTGACCTCTAAACTTCAACCATGGTCCCGCCATAGAGATATGGTCTGTGGTACACTTGCCTTTTGCTTTTATGAGTAATTTCAATCCCTTCAAATCAGTTCCTTCCCATGATGAGAAAGGATAGAGCAATTGTAATCGTTTGCTATCCGCTTTCACATCAATTTGAATACCACTGCCATCTTCTGCTGGAGCCTGATAGCCTGCATCTTCAACATCAAATCCACGTGATGGTAATTCATCTCCTGATGGTGGGTCTAATTTAACTGCTTCACCTTTTTCATTGATCAATGTGTCAGTGATTGGGTTGAAGGTAAGGTCACCTGCAATTGCGAGAGCAGTTACTAATTCCGGACTAGCAACGAATGCTAAGGTATTAGGGTTGCCGTCTGCACGCTTAGCAAAGTTTCTGTTGAAAGAATGCACGATGGTATTTCTTTCTTGTTTTTCAGCACCCATTCTATCCCACATACCAATACAAGGTCCACATGCATTTGCAAATACAGTTGCTCCAATTTGTGCAAACGTATCAAGATATCCATCTCTTTCAATGGTATACCTTACCAATTCACTACCTGGAGTAATGGTGAATTCTGCTTTTGTTTTTAGTCCCTTTTCAGCAACTTGTTTAGCAAGGCTTACAGCGCGACTAATATCTTCGTATGAAGAGTTGGTACAACTTCCAATCAATCCTACTTCAACCTTGGTAGGCCAGTTGTTCTTAGCAGCAGCCTCTTTCATTTGAGAAATTGGTGTAGCAAGATCTGGCGTAAAAGGACCATTCAAAT
This sequence comes from Bacteroidota bacterium, assembly GCA_041156925.1. Lineage (GTDB taxonomy): Bacteria > Bacteroidota > Bacteroidia > Chitinophagales > Chitinophagaceae > Pollutibacter. Next base: position 4,037 of record JBEBDP010000128.1, read on the forward strand.
GTGGCTCCAACTCACTGAGGTTAATTTCAATGACCTTGTCAAAATATTTTTCTGGGTTTGCATACACTTCTACATCACCAGTAAGGTAAGCACTGATGCCATCAGCTAGATCAGCAACTGCTGCTCTTCCTGTAGCTCTTAAATACCTGCCCATGCTTTCATCGTATCCGAAAGTTGAAGTTGTTGCGCCAATTTCAGCACCCATGTTACAAATGGTTCCTTTACCTGTACAACTCATATTGGTAGCACCTTCGCCAAAATATTCAACAATCGCATTAGTACCACCTTTTACAGTGAGGATACCTGCAACTTTGAGAATTACATCTTTTGGTGAAGCCCATCCATTAAGTTTACCAGTTAGCTTTACACCAATTAGTTTTGGCATCAACAATTCCCAGCTTAATCCTGCCATTACATCACAAGCATCTGCACCACCCACACCAATAGCAACCATTCCTAATCCACCTGCATTTACAGTGTGAGAGTCGGTACCTATCATCATGCCACCAGGGAAGGCATAATTTTCCAACACTACTTGGTGAATGATACCTGCACCAGGCTTCCAGAAACCAATGCCGTATTTATTAGAAATTGAAGAGAGGAAGTTGTAGACTTCTTCATTTTCAGTAACTGCTTTTTTCAAGTCGACTTTGCTTTCATCCTTTGCTACAATGAGGTGGTCGCAGTGAACGGTAGAAGGGACTGCTACTTTTTTCCTACCAGTTGTATCGAACTGAAGCAATGCCATCTGGGCAGTAGCATCCTGCATGGCTACTCTGTCCGGCGCAAAATCAACATAAGCCTTTCCTCTTTGGAAATCGTTTATTTCAACACCTTTCCAAAGGTGAGAATAGAGGATTTTTTCCGCTAATGTGAGGGGTCTACCCAAAGCTGCTCTTGCAGCATCTACTTTAGCTGGCATTTCCTTGTAGGTCTTCTGGATGAGGTCTAAATCAAAAAGCATAATCGTCTTTTTTCCATTTTTATAAAATAGCCTCAAAAGGGGGGAGCGCTGAGGCAGGAATTTGCACCGCAAAATTAAATCATTCGAAGTCGAGTACCAAGACTAATGATAATTATGGGGATTATTTTATATTTGGACTATGGAAAAATTCAGAAATTTCATTGAATGGCAGGTTTTTGGGGTCTGCACACGTATCGGTGAAGTGTTGG
>JBEBDP010000129.1:0-5360 GCA_041156925.1 Bacteroidota bacterium
CTTGTAATTCTTTATTACCATTCAATGCTACGTTGTCGGTATGACCTTCAACCATAAATTCAATATCAGGTTGATTCTTCAACACCAAAGCCACTTTACCAAGAACAGTTTTTGCTCTATCACTCAAATCAAAACTACCCGTCTTGAACAATACCTTATCAGAGATGTCTACATATACAACACCTTTATCTACTTTAATATTTACATCCTTATCATTAAGATCACCGATTGCACCTTTGAGGTTCATCACCAATGCCATGTTCAATGAATCCTTGCGAGCTGCTGCTTGCTGAATAGATTGGATATAAGCATCTTTAGATCCGATGTTGTCAAGCGACTTTTTAATACTCTCTGCCTGAGAAGAAGATATAACAGAAAGATCTTCTAATTGCTTCAAGGCTTGGTTATTGTTTTTCTTCAAAAACTCAACCTGCTCTTTCAAAGCTGATAACTGTGCTTCACGCTGTGCATCAGCAATTGCTCTCTGACGATCAGCTTCAGCTTTTTCATCGCGACAAGCTTTGGTTTCTTTTTGAGAAGCAATTAATTCATTATTCAGTTTGCCATATTTGTCATTTAAGGCTTGAAACTTTTTTGCTGGCACACAAGAAAATAATGAGCCAGCCATACATACAACAAGAACGATAGAGTTGATTTTCATTATGCAGTGATTTAGGATTTATCGATGTACAAATATAAAAAACGACCGATAATAGGATGGATTATTTGTCAACATTCATACACCATACGTTTATGTTAGTATTTGTGCATATTTATTTGGGTTGATTTAAATATTTTATTATAATTTGAGACTGATTTTTGTCGGCCTTTGCTTGCCGAAAAATATGTTTGTTTTCTCATGCTACCCTGCTATTTGTCTAAATAGCAGGGTTTTTTGTGAAAAACACTAAAAATATTAGTGGAAAAAATGCTAAAATTATTAGTTTTATAATATTTATTCCCCTACCTTTACCCTCTTAAAATTCAACTAGTATGTCAAATAATGAAAAACTGAAAGCGCTCAAACTCACGCTGGACAAGATCGAGAAGGATTATGGCAAGGGAAGTGTGATGATGATGAATGAAAAGGGTGAAGCGCAACTTGAAGCGATTTCTACAGGTTCAATCGGACTAGATGCTGCACTTGGTATTGGCGGTCTGCCAAAAGGAAGGGTAATTGAAATATATGGTCCAGAAAGCTCTGGTAAAACCACCATCGCCACGCATGTAATTGCAGAGGCACAGAAAAAAGGTGGTATGTGTGCATTTATTGATGCTGAACATGCATTCGACAGCGCTTATGCTAAAAAGCTGGGTGTGGATGTTGACAATCTATTGATCTCTCAACCAGATTATGGTGAGCAGGCATTGGAAATTGCAGATCGTCTTATTCTTTCTGGAGCACTTGATGTAGTAGTCATTGACTCTGTTGCAGCACTTGTACCCAAAAGTGAATTGGAAGGTGAAATGGGAGATAGCAAAATGGGCTTGCATGCAAGATTGATGAGTCAGGCTTTGAGAAAACTCACAGCGACAATCAACAAAACCAATACCATTTGTATTTTCATTAACCAGTTGCGTGAAAAGATTGGTGTGATGTTTGGTAATCCTGAAACCACTACTGGTGGTAATGCATTGAAGTTCTATGCTTCAGTAAGATTGGATATTCGTAGAACAGCACAAATTAAAGATGGTGATGAGGCAATTGGTAACCATGTAAAAGTAAAAGTGGTTAAGAATAAAGTTGCTCCTCCTTTCCGCTCTGCTGAATTTGATATCATTTTTGGAGAAGGTATCTCCAAGACTGGAGAAATTATCGATATGGGTGTTGAATTAGGAATCGTGAACAAAAGCGGAAGCTGGTACAGCTACAATGGAGACAAACTAGGCCAAGGTAGAGATGCAGTTAGACAACTCTTAATCGACAACCCAGAAATGGCAAATGAGATTGAAGTTAAAATCAGAGAAAAACTAAAAGAAATGCAGGCATCTTAATTGCAGTTGGTTGCTTGTTTAGAAGCCGCATTCCTGTTGAACGGGGATGCGGTTTTTTATTTACTTTCATGTTAACATTCATCACCATGATCAAACAGAGAAAATTAGAGGCGAGAAAAAGAATTGCTCTTGTTGCACACGACAATAAAAAGAAAGAGTTAATTGATTGGGCTGTTTACAATAAAACAGCATTATCAAGACATGAACTTTTAGCAACAGGCACTACAGGAAAATTATTAGAAGATGCACTGGATCGTTCCATCAAAAAATTGTTAAGTGGCCCACTTGGTGGTGATCAACAAATTGGTGCGATGATTGCAGAAGGAAGTGTTGATACATTAATTTTTTTCTGGGATCCAATGGAAGCACAACCACATGATCCAGATATCAAAGCTTTGCTGCGACTGGCTGTTACCTGGAATATTCCTTTTGCTTGTGATAGAGCGACTGCTGACTTTTTATTGACATCTCCACTGATGCATGATGAATATACTTGCACCATTCCTGATTATAGTAATTATATCAAAAGAGATCTATCAAAATAATTGAATATGAAAACTTCACTGTTGAAATATGCCTTTACTGTATTGATGTTTGGCTTGCTTACACAATTGCATGCACAAGATTCACTAAGCAAAGCAGATATAAAGAGTGGAGGAAAACTAATGGATATTCAATTTACCGATCAGGAAATTGAAATGATGCTGGCTGATTTGAAAGACAATATCATGGATTTCAAAAAAATGCATAGCCTCCTCTTGAATAATAATGTGGGTATGAGTATTGCACAACGACTCAAGCCTCCTGCTGAAAAACAAGAAAAAATCAAATGGCAATACGATAAGAAGATATTAATGCCAGTCAATAAAAATGAACTCGCATTTTATTCACTCAAGCAATTGGGATCACTGCTGAGAAATAAATCAATTACTTCTGTCGAGCTAACACAATTCTTCATCGACCGTATAAAAAAATATGGCGATACTTTGCAATGTGTGGTCAACCTCACCGAATCCATCGCCATGGAACAGGCAGCAAAAGCTGATGAAGATTTCAAAAAAGGCATTGACAAGGGACCGCTTCAAGGGATTCCCTACGGATTGAAAGACCTGTTTGCGGTGAAATCGACTAAAACCACCTGGGGTGCCCAACCCTATAAAGACCAAAGAATAGAAGAAGATGCCTATGTCTATACAAGATTAAGAGAGGCCGGAGCAGTCCTGGTTGCAAAATTTACCCTCGGCGCTTTGGCCATGGGAGATTACTGGTTTGGCGGTAGAACCAAAAATCCATGGAACCTTAACTTCGGTTCAAGCGGCTCATCCGCTGGTTCGGCTTCAGCTACGGTTGCGGGACTCATTCCTTTTGCTATTGGCACGGAAACCCATGGATCAATTATCTCCCCAAGCTCTACCTGCGGAGCGACAGGTTTGCGCCCCACCTTCGGTAGCGTAAGCAGATCAGGAGCCATGACACTCAGCTGGAGCCTAGATAAAGTTGGACCAATTTGTAGAAGCGCTGAAGATGCAGCGACTGTATTTAGTTTTATTCATGGTACCGATGGAAATGACTTAAGTGCGGTGAATAGAACTTTTAATCTCAGTAATAAACGCGGAATAAAAGATTTGAAAATTGCCTATGCCAAGAATCATTTTGAACGTATAGACACTGCTACTTCCCAAGAATGGGGTGTTATTAAGGCGCTCAGAGAACAGGGGATAACCATCTCCCCAATGATTTTGCCTGACACGGATGTATATAAATTTGACCTGATCGGATTGGTCATTGGCGCAGAAGCGGCAGCGGCTTTTGATGAGTTCACAAGGATAGGATTGGACGATCAAATGACGCGACAAACCAGATTCGATTGGCCGAATTACTTTAGGGTGTCTCGTTTGATTCCAGCGGTGGAATATGTAAATGCCAACAGGCATCGTTCTATTTTAATGCAAAAAATGAATGAGGCCATGCAACCTTGGGATGTAATCATCACCCCTAGTTTTGGTAACCGTCAGCTTGCTATTACCAATCTCACTGGCCATCCTGCCCTTTGCATGCCCATCGGATTTTCTAAACAGGGTATTCCAAACAGCATAACCTTTATTTCTAATCTTTTTAGAGAAGAAGAGCTGGTGAAACTAGGAAGTTACTTTCAGTCGGTCACCGAACACGACGAAAAACATCCAGAAAGATTCAAGCAATAAATTGAAGTAATTTTGGGGAATGCCATTTCAACTTCATGCCCCTTATAGTCCAGCTGGTGACCAACCCAATGCCATCAGGCAACTGGTTGAAGGGTTAAATGAAGGCGAACAATATCAAACGCTTCTTGGTGTTACCGGTTCTGGTAAGACATTTACCATAGCCAATGTTATTCAACAGGTACAACGACCAACCCTGGTTTTAACGCATAACAAAACATTGGTTGCCCAACTGTATGGAGAACTCAAACAATTTTTCCCTGAAAATGCAGTGGGGTATTTTGTTTCGTATTACGACTACTACCAGCCGGAAGCGTACATGCCAGTCAGTGATACCTATATTGAAAAAGATCTTGCTATCAATGAAGAACTCGATAAGTTAAGACTGCAAGCAACTTCAGAATTACTGAGTGGAAGAAGAGATATTATTGTTGTTGCCTCTGTGAGTTGCATATATGGTATGGGTAATCCAACTGAGTTCGAAAATGGTATCGTGAGAATCCATAAAGGACAAGTGATTAGCCGACAAGGATTTCTGCATGCATTGGTAAACTCACTTTACCATAGAACACAAATAGATTTCAAACGCGGTAGCTTCAGGGTAAAAGGCGATACGGTTGATATCAATTTACCTTACGTTGACTTTGGCTATCGTATCACTTTTTTTGGAGATGAAATAGAATCAATTGATACACTTGAAATAGCAACAGGCAAAAGGATTGGGTCGGTCGACAATGCCGCCATCTTTCCTGCTAATCTCTATCTCGCACCTAAAGAAATCATCAACCAAGTCATTTCAGAAATCATCGACGAAATGACTAAACAAGTTGAATATTTCAAAGCCTCTGGAAAATACATCGAAGCTCAACGATTAAGCGAGCGCGTGAACTTTGATATTGAGATGATCAAAGAACTAGGCTATTGTAATGGAATAGAAAATTATTCCAGATTTTTTGATCGAAGAGCACCAGGTGCAAGACCATTCTGTTTGCTCGATTATTTTCCGAAAGATTTTCTTTGTGTGATTGACGAAAGCCATCAAACAATTCCACAAGTAAGCGGAATGTATGGCGGTGATAGAAGCAGAAAACTTACGCTGGTTGATTATGGATTCAGGCTTCCTGCAGCACTCGATAACCGACCACTTAATTTTAATGAATTTGA
>JBEBDP010000130.1:0-11145 GCA_041156925.1 Bacteroidota bacterium
GTGCCTTTCGAAATAGTAAATGGATATTCGAAAGCCAATGATTTTTTCCAGTACCTTATTTTAAACATTATCTACCGCTTGAGGTGATGCAGTAATGTAAATCTTCGTTAAACGAATCATCATTGATGATATCTTCTAAGTTTTTATGCATTCTAAATCTCCAATAGTGTTTGGAATCACCAGGAATATTAATTCGCTCTGCATAAGGACTAGAAATACGCAAATCAGTATACATTGCAAATAGATCCTGTAGTTGAAAAACCGTCCACATGGCTGGAGAAGCCAAGTGCTGCAATATAATTGATCTTACTATGGAAGTTGTGGCTTCTTCAGGAGCTGCTCCATGTTGCCATAATTGTTCATTGTAAAAAGTCTGCGTAGACCCGCGGTTTTCTGACCACCATTCCCTAAGTGTACTCATATCATGTGTAGAGGGAGTTACAACTGATAAATATGGTGCATGGGCTGGATCGAAAAACCTAAGATGTGATTGCTTTGGCATTCGTTGTACCTCCATGCTTAAGAAACCTAAATAGGACATGATTTCGGGAACCGATTTTGGCACCATCCCAAGATCTTCACCACAAATCAACATCTCGGTACACTTTTTTAGTGCAGGAAGTTTATCAATTGCCTCTGCTCTCCAAATTTGTTCTTGCCTATTAAAGAAATAATCGTTGTATAACTCTTGAAGACGGTATTGGATATCACCATCTAAATGTTGAAAGGAAATTGTCTTTGCTGCATTAAACCTAAAATGATATTTATTATGTTCTTTATCCTTCCATAGAATCACATTCGAGTGAAGGTGAAATAAAACCTGCTTTAAGAAATTATAATGATCGGTTTCAGGAAGATTGTTGAAATAGGCTTCAATTTTTTTCTGTGTAGAAAATTCCTTTTTAAACTGATATTGATTATTTGAATTTACTTCTAGAAAAGCAAATATTTCATCAGTATTGCTGGGTGCAAGTTGGCGTACAACATCGTGGTTGATATAGGGTGATGTAAGACGTGATTCATCTAACCAAATTCCATTATCCTCTAATTCCTTTTTGGATATTGGAAGAGCCGGCACAAACTTACCCATGATTCCTTCAACAGCATGATCAGGAATAGACCAGATTCTAAAAAAACCTAGAATATGATCAATTCTAAATGCGTCAAAATAACTGGACATTTGCTCAAACCTGCTTTTCCACCAAGCAAAACCATCAGATTTCATTTTTTCCCAATTGTAGGTTGGGAAACCCCAGTTTTGTCCGGATACAGCAAAATCATCAGGAGGTGCACCCGCTTGTTTATCCAAATGATATAAGCTTGGATCTGTCCATGTATCAGCTCCATGTCTATGCACACCAATTGCAATATCACCTTTCAAAATGATACCATTTTGATTGGCATAATCATGCGCATCTTTTAATTGAAGGTGAAGTTGATATTGTATAAAAAAGTGGATAGCAATTCGGTCGTATTGAGCTGCACCTGGAGTAGTAAGTTCATTAATGAGTTGTTCATTATATACTTCATATTTACCCCATGAAGAAGCATCAGCTGATCCAAACTTATCTCTAAGAAAACTATATGCTGCGTAAGGGACTAGCCAATGTTTATTATCTGAAAAGAATTTTTTATACTCAACATCTTGAAAAACTTTTTTCTTCATTAACCCATAAAGTATGGTTAATGCATCCCATTTTATTTCCATCACCGCTTCATAATCCACTCCTTCTAAATCATTGAGTTCTTTTCTTTTTTGCAAGTGACTATTGATATCTTTTTTAAACTGTTCACCTGCAACTGTTTCTAATGATACATATAAAGGATGTAAAGCAAAAGCAGAAATAGCAGCATAAGGGTATGAATCTAAACGCGAATGTGTTGATGTAGTATCATTAACAGGGAGCAATTGAATCATTTTAATACCGACTTGCTTTGCCCAATCCACCATCATTTGGATATCAGTGAATTCACCAACACCTAATCCCTGTTTAGATCTCAAGCTGAATACTGGAATAGCAACACCTGTACCCTTCCATCTTCTATCCTCTCTAATATAATTATCTTGAATTAGTATTGCTGATGAATGAGAATCAGGTATTACACATTTCCGATTTTCCCCTGTTTCAAATTTTATTTGTCCAGTTACTGAATTTCGAACACAATATTTGTATTCAAACAAAGATGGTAAATCGTTTATATTTAAATCAACAACCCATTTTCTGCCATCAAATTCCATCCTGAGTATATCAGCAAGTTTCCAATTACCAAGAGCAGTATTGTTTCCTATTAAACAAATTTCATCTTCAAGTTCCAAAAGGGGTGCTAATACAGTGAATCGAATACTCCCCTGTTTAATTTGATTTGGCGTTGATACTTTATGAGATTTTTGAAAAACTTTTTGAAAGGGAGCTGTGTAATAGGCATTTTCTACCAATCCCATTTCTGTCCAGCTATCAATGATGGTCAACCCTTCACAGAGATCTTTCAATGAAAGACAACGGTTGTTTCCCCAATCTTCTGTAAATCCCCCATCATTAGGAAAAAACTGATAATGGTATTTCAAATCATTTTTTTCCTGCTCTTTTACATCAATAAGCAAACCAGTTTTCCAATAATGATGATCGTAATAATCCATTGACGATGGAACTCCCAATGGTAAATTAGTAGTAGCCCTATTTTCGTTTACAATTTTTAGAATTTGTCCGGGTTTTGTCCCGAATTTCAAAAACAAGTCAATCTTCATCCTATTCATTTATACAAGGCATACAATTTACATATAATTTAAAATAGTGTATTGATTACACATTAAAATATTTTCATGAAAATGAATGGATTAACTTTTAAAAAAATCATCTTCCGTTGTATATTTGCATCATAAATCAAGAAAGATGACCAAAAGCCAAAAGAATACTTACTGGATGTTATTTTTCCTTTCACTCGCCCTTTCTGTTGGCGTTTACTTTTATGTTCCGTCTTTGGTTTCCCTAATGGTCGTTCCAGTAGTCACTACTTTCACTAAAGCGCTGGATTTAATCTAATTAGCTAAATTTTTGCTGTTTTACTGCTTATTTTTAAGCAGAAACTATCTATTTGCTTGTTATCATCAAACCAATTCGAGTTTCTTTAGATATTATACAATATTTTATCTTTTTGGATTTAAATTTTCACTAAACAAATCAAATTAAATCTACTTTTTAGAAAATTTTAAAATTCCTTAACGAATAAGTTTTGGAAGCTGACTTTTAGGTTGTACCTTTGCAGCATCGATTGTTAACAATCTTTTAGGTAGGACGCAGTATAATAAAGCGTCTAATACATAATAAGGTTCCTTGCTATACAATATACCTAAAAACAGATTTATGAAACAGATTATAAGAAAATCCTTACTCCTAATTTCAATAACCCTTTGTCAGTTTATTGATTTGAATCCTGCATTTGCCAAGTCGACTACACTCATTTCTAACGATAGCTTACAAGTTGCCACTTCAAAATTCAATGATAATGCTCCTTTAAGTAAGATCAGCATTCCAGATAAAAACATGATTAGGAAAGCTGATAACGAAATGCACCGAAACATGAAAGCTGATTTGGCTGAAGCAAGAGAAATGATGAAAATTTTAGGAGGTTTAACACCGGCAGACTTGAACATTCACACTGATTTCTTTAATAACTTTTTGATTGAAGTTCCTAATTATACAGAGGTTAGTGATAATGAGATTTCAATTCAATTTTCAGCTGAAAACATCAAGTTATTAAATTCAAAAGCTATACAAATAGCTGATTTACAAATAAATAAAGACTTTTACTCAAGTAAATAAATAGTTACTTTTTCAAGTTGGTTTAGTTTGGTAAAGAAAAAGCCCTCAGTCATGAGGGCTTTTTTAATTCGATTACCGTAAGTAATAAGCCGGATTCTGTACAGGGCTATCATTTATCTGTTCCAATCGTTACCAATAGGAATCAAGCTGCCTACCCATCGGAGCCTCAAAGAGGGAGAGCGAGTCACTCTCCAAACAAGTTTACCCCGACCTATATGGCATTTCAGCACGCAAGGTTTACCCCCAAACCACATTACTGTAGCTTGCCGGGAGCTTTTACCTCCCGTTTTCACCCTTACCCACCAAGGCGGGCGGTTATTTTCTGTGGCACTTTCTGTTTCCGACTAGTCGGAACCCGGCTATTCACCGGTGCGACGCTCTATGCTGTCCGGACTTTCCTCGTTGGTTACCCAACGCGATAGCGTATTACGGCAAATCAAAATTAGCTGTTTCTAATGAAAGGAATGATTAATGTTAGGATGATTACTTTCTTTTGACTTTAAATCCTGCTAAAAGGAGTTTTTTTAGATCAATGCCATCTGGCGAATCTTCTTCTTCAACTTGAGTTTTCTCATTGGATATAACAGCGCCTTTTGCAGGGACTTCTTTGAATAAATTGAATTTGAAAGATGCCTGTTGTTGTTGAATTACTTCATGTGCAAGCTTAAATAGCTGTTTCGCTTTGGGTTTGTAGTCGAAATTAAACTGACTTGCCTTACTGGAATCTTTTTGCAGTAAACTAAATACGAAACTGAATTTTGGATGATCACTTAGTTGATCTAACGAAAGGTCGACTAAATATAGCTCATCAAGCCCCCTAACGTTGCTTTTTATATCAATATCTTTTTTTGCACCAAAGAAAACCGACAATTGAATATCCATTGCTTCATCCGTATGATTCAGCAAATAAATCTTAAAATGAGAGATAATGTCGTCATCAAACACATCTTTATCAAGAACAGGAAAAAAAGATAACCAAACACCGTCTTTCTCAACTATTTTCTCAGGCTTTTTTTCACGTTTGGGAAGTACAGTTCCTGCAGCCGACTTTTTAGGCATGATTTCTTTAGGCTTTGTGAAATCATCGTAATAAGGAAAATTTATTTGATCTGAGTACACAGGAAACTCAACATTATCAACGCGGATGGTGAGCATTTTTTTATTAATCCATTCTACAACCTCACCCTTTTCACCTATAGCTAAAACAACAATCTTATCCCCTTCCTGAAATTTCATGTTCTGAATTTAGCTTACTATTTTTATTCCCATAGAGAAAATAAATCATCAACCCTAGACCCATCCATCCGAAGAATACAATCCAGCTGTTGGCAGGAATTTCAACCATCAAATAAAGACAACAGACAACTCCAAGAACTGGCACAAGTGAGTATTTTCTCAAGAAAGAGAATACTGCAAGTATACCGGCAAGAAGCATAAAGATGATAAAGAGTACTTCCTGATAACCTTCATTGCCTATGTTTTCAAAAGCGGCAACTGTTCTATCGTAAAACAAATAAGCACCAAAAAGATAAATAATAGGATAAATAAACTGAGCATTGATATACGGGATAGAGAATTTACCCTTTTGTTTTTGAATTTTTGGTAAATACAATACACCTCCACTTACTAGAACAAAGGCAAATAAGGTTCCAATACTGGTAAGATCTGTAATTAGTTTATCATCAATAAATAATACCAGTCCCGCTACTAGAACACCCGCTACAATTGTTGCAAATCCAGGGGTTTGATATTTGGGATTGACTTTTGAAAATGATTTTGGCAACAATCCATCCCTACTCATCGACATCCAGATTCTTGGTTGTCCCAATTGAAATACCAAAAGCACACTAGTAGCAGCAACCACTGCACTAACGGATATAAAAAATCCAACCTTTTGCATGTTGATTTTATCAAAAACAAAAGCAAGAGGATCCGTTACATTTTCAAATTCAGAGGAACGCACTAATCCTGTAATAACCAAAGCGGTAACAATATATATGATGGTACATATAATCAAAGAATAAATCATTCCACGAGGTAGATCTCTTTGAGGATTGGAACATTCTTCAGCTGTGGTTGAAATAGCATCAAAGCCAATATATGCGAAGAATACTGCAGATACTCCTTTTAGTACCCCAGACATGCCATTGGGCAAAAAGGGTGTCCAATTGCTAACCGTATCATTTGCAAAAATGTACCAGAAACCAATTAAAGCAACCAACAACAAGACAGCAATTTTTACAATCACCATCAGATTGGCAGTTTTTTTACTTTCCTTGATACCCACATAAGCAAGCATGGTCACAAGTACTACTATAATAAAAGCAGGTAAATTGATAATTAGCGGTATTCCAGCTATTTTAGGAGCAGTGTTGTATAGCAATGAAGTTGTATCTCCACCATCTAATATAGTTTGTTCATTAATCTTATATGCTGTTTGATAACCAACACATAACCAGTCTGGAAGGTTAATGCCAATAGCCTTGAGGATATTATTAAAGTATGCACTCCAAGAAATAGCAACAACTATATTTCCAATAGCATATTCCAAAATCAAAGCCCATCCTATAATCCAAGCGATAATTTCTCCAAAACTGATGTATGAATAAGTATAAGCACTACCTGCAATAGGGAAACGAGATGCAAATTCAGCATAACACAAAGCAGTAAATCCGCAGGTGATGGCTGTAATGATGAACAAAAAAATGACACCTGGTCCGCCATTAAATGCAGCAGACCCAATGGTAGAAAAAATACCTCCACCAATAACTGCCGCTACACCCATCAATGTCAAGTCTTTAACAGTCAGTACTCTTTTAAGTCCTGAATGAGCATCATGAGGATTATCGTTACTGGTTGATAAAGCAGTGATGTGTTTTTTTCTAAAGAAATTTCCCACTTCTATTTATTTATCTCTTGAAATTAAATAATGCGCAAGCGTTTCTAATGAAGATTTTCTTGATTTAGAAACCGCAATTTCATCGAGGTGTTTAAGCGCTGTTTGTAAATATTGTTCTTTTAATGCAGAGGCCCATGAATCTATACCACAAGCCCTAAATATATTTAATACAATCTCTACCTTATTGGCAGGATTTGTTTCCATGGCTTCTACAAGCTCCTTTCTTAGCTGATCACTAGCAGTCTCTAATGCATGAATCATCAAGAAAGTCTTTTTGTTGCTTTGGATGTCTCCACCGACTTGTTTACCAAATTTATCGGGATCACCAAAAGCATCTAGATAGTCGTCTTGAATTTGAAAAGCGATACCAAGGTTTCGACCAAATTCATAAAGATGTTGTTGGTTACCATCACTGGCGCCACCAATTATAGAACCCAATTGCAAACTTGCAGCAAGGAGTACCGAAGTCTTGAGTTCAATCATTTTTATATACTCAGCAAGACTTACATTTTGCATTTTTTCAAAATCCATGTCGTATTGCTGACCCTCACAAACTTCCTTGGCTGTTTTATTGAAAAGTGCAATCACCTTATTTAAGTAATGAGGTTGGATTTTGTTGAGGTAATCATAGGCAACAACCATCATTACATCTCCTCCCAATAAAGCAGTTGGTTCACCATGAACAGCATGAACAGTAGGCTTTCCTCTTCTCAAGGGGGCCTTGTCCATGATATCATCGTGCACCAAAGTGAAGTTGTGAAATAATTCTACGGCTGCAGCTATATGGTAGGCATCTGAATGGATATCACCGAACAATTCATTTCCCATTAGGCACATAACAGGTCTTACCCGTTTGCCGCTATTCAGCAAAAATTCCTCTAAGGGATCATATAAAGTAGCAGGCGCATGTGGAAAATGCCTGTGAGCAAAATATGATTCAAATGATTTTTGGAGTTGTTCTAAAGTGGACATAGAAAAAAACTATGCTCTAAGATAACAAATGAAGTCAAGATGTTTATTTTTTCTTTTTTTTGGTTGATGAAGGATTAAAATCAAGGTCTAAAATCCATTCATAGTCCAATTGCCGCTTGCTAAGGTTTGCAGCTATTACTTTTATTTTAACAGGATCTCCTATTCTGAATGCCCAATTGCTTCTTTTGCCAATCAAAGCATATTCTGATTCATAATAAATGAAGTCGTCATAATCCAATAAAGAAGTTGCAGACACAAAACCTTCACATTTATGATCAACTGTCTCTGCCCAAAAACCAAAACTGGCAACACCAGCAATAACAGCATCAAATTCATCGCCAAGGTATTGCTTCATGAATTCAACTTGCTTGTATTTGTTACCCGCTCTTTCAGTCTCCATAGCAGCTCTTTCTCTTTCACTGCAATGCAGGCATTTTTGTTCCATTTTTTTGTCAACATTAGGCTCACCTTCTAATACACTTGTTAGTACCCTGTGAACCAAAATATCAGGATATCTCCTGATGGGAGATGTAAAGTGACAATAATCTTCAAAGCCTAGACCATAATGACCAATATTCTTTGAAGTATAGATAGCTTTTGCCATGGTGCGGATACCCATTTGTTCCAATACACGTTGCTCAGGCAATCCTTGAACTTTTAGCAACATTTCGTTAAAGGAAGTGGCGATTTGTTCAGGTGTTTTGGTTTGAAAATGATAGCCATATTTCCTAGCAAACTCAACGAATGGGACGAGTCTATCTTCGTCAGGTTGGTCGTGTACCCTGTAAGGGAATGGTATTGGCTTGTTGGAGACCTTAACTTTAGATACGGTTTCAGCTACAGTCCTGTTGGCCAGTAACATAAACTCTTCAATCAATTGATGTGAGGACTTGCTTTCTTTTACTACAATACCAATTGGCTTACCCGTTAAATCAAGTTTAAACCTTACCTCTTGAGAAGAAAAATTGATTGCGCCATTTTCCATTCTTTGTTGACGCATTTTTTGAGCCAAATAATGAAGCAACAAAACTTCTTTGTCGTATAAACCTGTTCCACTATCAATAATTTGTTGCACATCTTCATACGTAAATCGATGATTGGATTTAATCACAGTCCTACCAATCCATTTGTCAAGAATCTTACCTTCATTGTTCATTTTATAGATACAGGAATAGGTCAGTTTTTCTTCATGCGGACGAAGAGAGCACAAGCCATTGGATAAACGTTCAGGAAGCATTGGCACAACCCTATCAGGAAGATACACTGATGTAGCTCTTTCGTATGCACTGGTATCTAAAACGCCATCTTCTTCAATATAATGGCTCACATCTGCAATATGGACTCCAATTTCAATATGATCCTTATCAATTCGATTAAAACTCAATGCATCATCAAAATCTTTGGCATCATCTGGATCAATAGTAAAGGTCAATATTTCACGAAGGTCTCTTCTTTGGGCAATTTCATCCTTGGTGATGATTTCTGAGATTCTTTCTGAAGCCTCCAATACCTCTTCTTGAAACTGGATGGAAAACCCTTGTTGAATGAGGATTTCCTTCATCGCTAGATCACCTTCCATTTCGTCGGTAACAACTTCGATGATTTCTCCTTTTGGACGTTT
Organism: Bacteroidota bacterium; assembly: GCA_041156925.1. GTDB lineage: Bacteria > Bacteroidota > Bacteroidia > Chitinophagales > Chitinophagaceae > Pollutibacter. The sequence continues at coordinate 9,314 of JBEBDP010000130.1, forward strand.
ATCTTTTTCATCCCATGATACAATTTGTGCAATTACTTTCTGGCCATCTTTGGCTCCATGCAAAGCATAACTGGGAACAAAGAAATCTGGAATGGGTTTATCAGAAATTGGAATAAAAAAGGCAAAGTCCTTGTTGACTTCCACTATCCCAACAAACTGCTTTTGTTTTCTCTCAATTACCTGTACTATTTTACCCTGTAATCTTCCAGCCCTTACATCCCCCTTGGTTATTTCTACCCTAACTAAATCACCGTGAAACGCTTTATTAAAATCATTAGGTCTAATGATGATATCACGTTCTAAACCAGACACAATTACAAAACCCATTCCAGATCGGGTAATTTCAAAATTACCTTTATACAATTGAACTTCCTTCTTGTATTCCTTCTTCCTCTTGTTATTTTTTCGTCCCATTGTATTTGTTTATTCGCTTATGGCTTGTTCACTCAACAATTCAAGTTGCTGCAAATCATAAAACCTTTTTGGAAAAGAACTAATAAGCGACTTGAATTCTTCTTCTTGTTCAAATAAAAAGCCAACAGAAATTGGCAAAACATATAAGGGAAGATGCGCTATACGATCCTTGAATTTAATAAGTCTCACAGCATCTTTTTCAGTTGTGATAATCATTTTTTGATCATCCCTGATTTGACTATAACGATCTTCTATTTCATTTAAATTTTCAACAGTATAAATATGATGATCACTATAAAAAAGTGCATCATATGTTTTGGTAGACTCATGAATATAATCTGTCAATGGTTGAGGATTTGCAATTCCACAAACCAATAGTATTTCATTTTGTCGGGATAAAGATTTTACTTCTTTTGTAATGATATGAAACGGTGTTTCATATTCAATCTTTGTAAAGAAAACATGCTGACTGGATAAAGGATTCAACTCCTGCATGATTTCGTAACGCTCTTGCTGCGATAATGTAGAAGGACATTTGGTTACCACAATAACATCTGCTCGGTCCGCACTTTCCTTTTGATCTCTTAAATCTCCAGTAGGCAAATAAAAATCTCGGGTATATAAATTTGCATAGTCTGTTAGAATAATATTAAACCCCGCTATAATTTCCCTGTGTTGGAAAGCATCGTCTAGTATTACCAATTTTGTTTCTGGACGATCAAATAAGAGTTGAGGAATTGCTTCAATTCTTTTCTCACATACTGAAACTGCAATATCTGGATGTGATAAATGAAATTGCATAGGCTCATCCCCTATTTCTATGGCAGTTGTTTGTTCATTAGCTAAAACATATCCTGATGTACGGCGCTTATATCCACGGCTCAAAGTAGCTATCGGATAATCAGTCTTAAGAAAACTTACAAGGAAATCCACCATTGGAGATTTACCTGTGCCACCTACTGATAAATTACCCACACCGATAATGGGTAAATTAAAATTTACAGCCCCAATGATTTTTTTTTGGTACAACCAGTTGCGAAATGACAGTATTCCTCCATAAACAATAGCCAATGGAAAAAGAAATAAACGAAACGACCGGAGGTAGACATTTTTAAAATGCATATACACTATCTGGTGTTATGCAAAAATCGAGCTTTTTATCGAAGAAATCGATATCATCAATAGATAAAACAGGGGGAAAGAAAGATAATCCAATTGTTATAACATCATTACGACAACTAGCCAGGAAACGATCGTAATAACCTTTCCCGTAACCAACCCTGTTGCCTTTTTTGTCGAAAGCTAGTAATGGAACAACTACAACATCGATCATGTCTGAAGTAACTTCAATGCCAGCAGTTGGCTCAGGAATACCATACTGATTGTCCTGAAAAACAGTTTGTTCGTCCACCAAAAAA
>JBEBDP010000131.1:0-3372 GCA_041156925.1 Bacteroidota bacterium
ACAATAAAAGAAAACCAGGAAGAGTAAGAGGCGCATCCACTATAAGCCAGCAAGTAGCAAAAAATGTTTTCTTATGGCAAGGCCGAAGCTGGATTAGAAAGGGACTTGAAGTCTACTTTACATTCATGATAGAGTTAATTTGGGGCAAAAAGAGAATACTTGAAGTATACCTCAATGAAGCAGAAATGGGTAAAGGTATTTTTGGGATAGAAGCAGCTTCGCAACGCTATTTCAAACACTCGGCAAAAAAATTAACTAAAGTGGAAGCTGCAATGATTGCTTCATCATTACCAAATCCAGTCAGGTTTACTGTAAAACCAACTTCCAGGTATGTATCCAAAAAATATCCTTGGGTAATGCGACAAATGAATAATCTTGGAGGCGATCCTGATGTTCAACAGATCATCAATACAACTCGTTAACCAACGTATAAACGCTGCTGTTGATGCTGGGCTCTTCATAGCTCCCTTGTAAACCCCAACGAATTTGATAATTCTTATCATCAAGTTCAGGTATCACTAAGTTGATTTTCACTTCATTGGTGTTACTCAATACTAATTTTTTACCTGTTGGTATTAGCCAAGGTAGTTGCTTGTTACCGGGGTAAAGAATTAAAATAATTTCAGTTTGATGAAGTTCTGCATCTTTTAGTAAAGCATCTGAAGGTGCACTTACTTGAAGTGTAACTGAAATCGACCTTGATTTTGCAGCCACTTTCGAGCCCAATTGCTTCAGGACTATATGTGAGTAGGATTGGAAGGCTGAATCGGCACCAACTGAAAATGATTTATTCCCAGAAATAAGCGAATCACTCAATCCAGCAGTCCCTTTTGAACCCACAATGAAAACAGGTTTTTGTTGCAATTGCAATTCAAGCGGCCAGATGTTATAATTGCTTCTTCGATACAGATGGGTATTCAAGGAGAAAGCTGTATCACCTGTATAGAACCAATATTTTGATGCCCGCTGGTAGGAATTGGTAAATACTACCGGCATGCCATTCGCTTTTTCTTTTATAGCACTCGTCCACGTCTTGTTGAAATGATATTCATCTTTTGGAAAATTCTTAATGAAAGGAGTATCCAACAGCATAAAAATTCTCATCACTAAAATCAAAACCAATGACACTGGAAGCACGCTATAGAACCATCTTTTAAGTTTCTCTTGAGTTTCAAGATATTGGTAGGCCAGAACAATGATTGGAACGATTAGAGGAAGTGTCCAATTGGCTTCTGTCCTGGTTTTAAATGAAGAAATGAAAAACAATATATAAACAAAACCCAAAGACCATTTCATAGCCTTTTGAGTTAGATCGATTGGTTTGTGTTTGAAGGCACTCCAAATCATTAACCATCCCAACAACGGACCAGCAAGTAATAATTGACCAGCCACATAATCTGATATAAATGAAATAGAATAAGGTGGAGAAACCCTTTCAAATAAGTGGTAGTAGTAAGAAGGTAATCCATGTTGGATTTGCCATATGATATGAGGCATGTAAAAGAAAAAAGACAAGCTAATCACCAACCAAGTGAGCGGCTTTTTCAGCATTTTCAAATTAGAAATCAGCGTTACAAAGATGATCAGTAAACCGTGGTATTTACTATACAACAACAAGGCAATTACAATTGATAGCAATAATGCATTGATCCAATTTTGCTTTTCTGTAAAAAGCTTGTAGACCCAAAAAAACAAAGCAGTAAAAAAAAGCAATGGAATATCAGGGAAAGCAATAATGCTTCCTATTTGAAGTACTGCAATATTCAATACAATAACATAAAAAAGTTGAAGGTCTTTTGGCCGGGTAAGTTTTTCAATGATGTACAGCGTTGCAGTCCCCATGATCACTACAAAAAAACGCACCCCTAACTCTCCTGGGAAGAGCATTGTGCCTGCTTTGATCATGATTGCTATCATAGGTGGATGATCAAAGTAGCCCCAATCTAAAAATTGAGCATATACCCAATAATAGGCTTCATCATCAAATAGTTCTGTCCCTGCTGCTTGTACCAATGACAACAACAGCCAACATGTATAAAACAGCAAACGATTTGAGATAAGTTTTTTCATACTGCTTATTGGAGTATCAACTCATGTATCCATTTCACAGTTTCAGTCATACGTTCCGGATCCTTGCCTGTTACCTCAAACCAAGGTGTTGACTGATGCACAAGCAAATCCTTGTAATGATGGTATAGCTTTTCACGTGTTACCAAATCAGGGTATTCTCTCAACTCATCTTTCACCCAGGGCAGATCCGGCTTACAAAGCAAATACCCATCATACTTCCTTGAAACGATTTGATTCAGAATTTTAGGATGGCATTTTCCAAAAACAAACTCACACCATACTTTCATCACATACATATCTGTATCAATAAACAAAATGGGCCTACCCTCTTTTTTCTGTTCGGTGTGCAACTGAATACATGCCTGAATAGCCTCTTCTTCTAATCTTAATTGCCCCTCGGCAATGGTCAATAAATCATCAAAAGTATATACAGTGCCATGCTCCAATAAGTATTCTCTTGCATACTCTTTGCACCAATTGGTAGAATAATGATTTGCTAAACTGCCACAAAGTGTGCTCTTGCCAGTGGATTCAGGACCTATAGCAACAATTTTGATTACATCATTTGGCTTGCAGATTTGCATAAGCTCTTTTTTTCCATTCTTGATAACCAAATACGGCCAAGACCAATAGAATGGCATAATATATGGCCGTAGCTGCAAATCCTTTTACATAGTAAAGAGGGATAGATGCAATATTCGTAATCATCCACCAAATCCAACTTTCTACTTTTTTCTTGGTCATGTACCACATGCCCGTTAATGCAGAGGCAGAGGCAAATGCATCAGCCCAAGGAATTGCATCAGGTGCGAAAGCATTTTTGATGAACACCAAAGAGAAGTAGATGATGGCAAAAAGTACCAGGAAAAAAGTGATTTGTTGTATCCACTCGGCACGCGATGAAAAACGAACCTTCACCATTTTCTGGTTATAGCGGTCTCTGCGCTGCCAATTCCACCAGCCATACAAACTCATGATTGTGTAATAGAGATTAACAAAAGCCTCTCCATATAAATCACCTTTAAAACTCAAGTAAACATAAAGTATTGTACCAACCAATCCAGTTGGATATACCCAGATTTTTTCTTTTTTGGAGAACCAGACTGAAGCAATTCCAGAAATTATTGCAGTCCACTCGAGATATTCAATCAAGTCCATATTCGGAATTGATTATTCAGCTTCAGCGACCACCTCAGTCACTTCTGGTATCATACGCTTCATCATTCCTTCGATACCCGACTTCAAAGTAATCATAGAAGAGGGACAACCACTGCAACTTCCTTGGAGCATTAAGGTAACAAC
>JBEBDP010000132.1:0-7599 GCA_041156925.1 Bacteroidota bacterium
AAATAAAATCCAAGCTCAATAACTTTTTTTGCTTGTCGCTCATCTCCACCAAAACAGTGAAAAATTCCCCTTGCCTTTCCCTTTCCATGTGAGGCAATCATCTTGATACATTCATCCATTGAACTTCTAGAATGAATAACAATTGGTAAGTCTTTTTCAATTGCCCACTCAATTTGGATTTGAAAGGCTATTTCCTGCTGCGATTTAAACTCAACCGAATGATAAAAATCAAGTCCAATTTCCCCAATTGCCGCAAACGGTCTTTTCTCCAACCAATCTTTGACAATTGCAAGCTCAGCCTCAAATCGTTCATCAACATAACAAGGATGTAGTCCCATCATGGGAATACAATAATCAGGATGTTTATCAGCTAGCGCCAACATTAATGCATGTGAATTACTATCAATGGCAGGAAGATAAACCTTGGACAATCCAGCTGCATAGCTTTTTTTTAATATGTCTTCTATATCCTCCTTAAACTCCTCACTGTATAAATGGCTGTGGGTATCTACCATATGAATTGGGGGTAATTTTTGGCAAATAAAATAAAAAGATTAGTATCTTTCGAACAGTTTTCATAGGGTACGGATTAAAAACGGGCCGAGGTTTCTACCTTAGCCCTACCTTTTGTAAAGGAAATCAACTCACTTCGTCAATTCTTTTAAACAGAAAACCCTTTGCTGTAGCTAGTTTTAGTAGTATCGGTAATGCATGACGCATTCTCTCTTCTCCCTTTTCAGAATCATGAAACAAATAGATGTAACCATTTTCAAGGTTACTTATCACCCTGCTTGCGCACTCTTCTTTGTTCAATGAATGGTCATAATCCGCACTGAGTATCGTCCACATGATAATTTTATAGCCCTCATTCTCTAAAAGATCGGCCTGTTTTCGTTTTATTCTGCCATAAGGAGGCCTGAATAATTTTGATGGGATCAAGGATGATGCCTGATGCACTTCTTCTACATAAGCAGAAACCGAACTTTTCCATCCATTTACATGATGATGGGTGTGATTTCCTATACTGTGCCCCTCTGCTACAATTCTTTTCATGATTTCAGGATATCTTTTTACTCTATCTCCAATACAGAAGAAAGTCGCTTTTGCTTGGTAGTCGGCTAAAATATCTAAAACAAAGGGTGTAATGGTAGGATGTGGACCATCATCAAAGGTTAGATAAAGCGCCTTTTCATTTGAAGGCATTTGCCAGGTGAATGAAGGATAAATCCATTTTAACCAAAAGGGGATGCGAGCAGGAAATTTCATCCTTGACTTCGTTTAGACATTTCCTGATAGATTTCGTTCATGTTGGCAATAGCAGTTAAAATCGCTTTTCTACCGGTCTTCTTTTCAGCACTGGTGATATAGATAGGAGGAAGTTCTTCCCAAGTGGACAACAACGCCTCTGAAAATTGCTTGACGTTTGCACTAACAACCTTTTGGGTCTCTTTATCTGATTTAGTAAAAACAATAGAAAATGGAATACCCCATGCCCCTAATTGATTGATAAATTCAAGATCCAGTTGCTGTGGTTCATGCCTTGAGTCAATCAATATGAAAGTATTGACCAAGGTTTCTCTTGTACGAAGATAGCCTTCAATCATCTTTTCCCATCTTTTACGCTGACTGGCAGATACTTTTGCAAATCCATAACCAGGTAAATCCACCAAGTACCAAAGTAAAGCAGGCGATTTTTCAGCAGATTTACTATCTACCACAAAATGATTAATCAGCTGAGTTTTCCCTGGTGTTGCGGAAGTCTTTGCCAAATTCTTGATATCAGTTAGCATGTTGATCAAAGAAGATTTACCCACATTGCTCCTACCTATAAAGGCATATTCAGGTTTGTCGGCTTTGGGACAAGAGGCTACATCTGGACTGCTGATAACATATGTTGCTTTTCGAATGATCATATTCAGATTTACAATTCCTTTAAGAGCGCTTGCAGCGATTTTGTTTACTTTTGTGCTGATGGGAAACTTTGCTCACGATACAATCGTGCCAGATCAGGCTTCAAATTTACCGAAAAAAGAACAGGTAGCCTTGATGTTCGATCAAATCGCACCTAAATACGATTTTTTGAACCGCTTTTTGTCGGCCGGAATAGACATCAGCTGGAGAAAAAAAGCACTCAGCCTGCTCAAAAAAAAGCATCCTGAAACCATTCTGGATGTTGCTACTGGTACAGCCGACCTAGCCATCATGGCTTCGAAAATGCTACAACCCAAGAAAATTGTAGGTATTGACATATCAGAGGGAATGCTATCTTTTGGGAGGCAAAAAATAGCTACACAACAACTTTCCAATATTATTGAATTACAGTCTGGAGATAGTGAAGCAATTCACTTCCCCGATGAGAGTTTTGATGCTGTAACTGTTTCCTTTGGCGTACGCAATTTTCAGAACCTTGAAAAGGGAATTGGAGAAATTTTTCGCGTACTCAAAAAAAATGGCACTTTAGTTGTTCTCGAGTTTTCAAAACCAAAGCTTCCGCTTGTTAAACAGTTTTATGCGCTCTATATGAATGTAGTTACTCCAGGAATGGGTGGACTATTTTCCAAAAACAGAAATGCATACCAATATTTAAATGATTCTGTACAAAAATTTCCAGAAGGAAAAGCCTTTACGTCGGTTTTAGAACATGCCGGCTTCCAAAAAACGAATATCAAAACCCTAAGTTTCGGCATATGCACCATTTATACCGGAGAAAAATAACTACCCTCGGACTACTCTTATTCCTTGTAAATTGCTCTTTTGCACAAAGAGCCTTTGAACCTAATTTACCCGACCACGATGACAAACTGTACTATTTTGGTATAGTTCTAGGATACAATACTTCTCACTACAACCTATCACATCATTCATCTTTTTTAAATCCAAATAACCCAATCAAATCTGTTGAATCTGTAAATGCTGGCAGAATCCATTTGGGTATTATGGCCAATTTACAATTGACTAAACACCTAGATCTAAGAGGATATCCCTTGAACCTGATTTTCAGTGAAAAGAAATTTCTATATACTGTTGATCCAGCTTCTAATCTTAACCAAGGTACCGATCCTCAAAAAGTAGAATCAATTGTGATGAGCTTTCCCCTCCAATTGAGATTAAAGAGTGATAGGATAAAAAATTTCAGGGTCTATACCTTAGCAGGTGTGAAATATGATTTTGATTTAGCGAGTAACTCAGCTGCAAGAAATACAGAGAACATGCTCAAGGTTAAAAAATCCGACTATGGTGTTGAAGGTGGAATTGGCTTCCAATTTTTCTTCCCCTACTTTATTCTATCACCCGAAGTCAAATTTAGTTACGGATTATCCAATGTTCATGCCAGGGATGAAGAGTTAATCTATTCAAGTGTGATAGATAAAATGAACAGCAGAATGATTATGTTTTCACTTCACTTTGAAGGAGGTGGATTGGGAGGAAGAAGACGCTAATAATCATAGACCCTTCTCTGCATATTCAGCCTAATTCCAATAGTTCCAAAATAATTAAGCGCCTCTGCACCTGATTTTCTAGCTGTGAAATTTGCCTCCAGGAATAAATTTTCCATAGGTTCAAATGCAAGCCAGTAATTTAAATTATAGCTGTTTTTAGCTTGTGGTGTAAAGAAGAAAAAACCTTCCTGAGTCGGCCTTGTATCACTATCCTTGAAAATGTTTGTGCCGTAATTAACACCATTCACATCCACCCCTTTTCTCCAATAAATACTAGTTAACTGCATATACCATTTAGGCGCAGGTTGGTATTTAGCAATTGCGATGTACTCCTTAACATTGGAATGTAAAGGATGTGCCAATGGTTGGTTATAATGGGTATAATTGGCGACTGTATCAAAATGAGAATAAGTAAATGGTCTGATCCAATTGGTCTCTAATTGTACGTCCAAGTTATCTACTCCAAAAGCATCAATATATTTTATTCCTGCTTGAAAGGCCCATTTGTTGGCCCACCACCCCTTCCTTTCTTTAATGAATTTGGTATAAAACTCATCAAGCATAACTTGTCCGTATACCTGCACTCGCTTAGCAAGATTTGCTTTAACATCAAAACCGATGAAAGAGTTATCCGGACTACCCACATTCAATTCAGCTGCACGTAGGAAAATAATAGGATTCAAATAATTTACCTCAAATCGATTTTGACGTCCGTATACCACTCCTTCAAATAGCCCCATTGTAAGCCATTTTGTGGCATTGATACTCAAATAATGCATGGTTGCATACTTTTTCCAAAGCAAGGTATCTCCTCCTAATCCTCTTCTGGTATATTGAGGCTGTAGCTCCATCACCCTGCTGGAATAATTGAATTTCCAGGCCCTCAAATTTAAATTGAGGTATGCATGACTAGCTGATTGGTCGGCCATAAATAGACTTCTGTAACCATTACCAATAAATATTTTATCGTGCCCTAGTTGCATTTCGAGGTATTTGGTAGGCTTAATAAATAGAGAACCCCTCGCATCCCAAGAATCATATCCTGTCTCTTTGTAACGCTTATACAATCCTGCACCAGGAACAGCACGATATTGATCAAATTCTTTTTTCGCAAATACTGGTGGCCGCTCTAGGTTCTCCGTTACATATAACTGAAATCCTATTCTATTGCCAATTTGTGATCTTACAGCCATTCCCCTTGAGTTCAAATAATGCGTCTGTTTAGATTGATTATCGCGCATACCTTGCAATTGCAAAACAGGATTCACAGAAAGAAAGAAATCTTCTTGGTTGACCAATATAAAATTGGCTGGATCCTTGTAAAAAGATTTCAATAAAGGATGTTTAGCAGGTGTGGCTGGCTTACCACGACTGGTCCATTCCAGATGATTCAATTTAGCACGACTTATATTGTAAAGATCGATCTCGCTTAAATTCAACTGATCGGCATTAAGTGTTGCTTTTTCCAGTGAGGAAGCCCACCATTGACGATTATAGGGCTTAAAAGCAGAAAAATTCAAATTACTGTCGGTTTGCATTTTTATTTCCAATCGATCCAACAGAATGTAATCCTTTGAGCCCTGCTGAAACAAAGTGGACTGACCCTTTGTTAGATGAGGAGAAACAAAAAAAACAAAGAGCAAAAAGGTTTTTATAATTTGCAGACCAGCAGTAAAAGCAATTCGTTTATGAAGAGATATTTGATTAAGAACACCAGTATAGTCAACGAAGGAAAAATTCATAGTGGCGATGTGTTAATCGAGGATAAAAAGATTTCTAAAATTAGTCAAGTTATTGATAATACGTATAACGCTATTGAAATAAACGGCGAAGGAAAATACCTGCTTCCTGGTGTGATAGACGACCAAGTACATTTCAGAGAACCTGGTTTAACCCACAAGGCAAATATTCATACTGAATCTATCGCTGCTGTTGCTGGTGGCACTACCAGTTTCATGGAAATGCCCAATACCAAACCTGCGGCTCTTACTCAGGAATTACTCGAGGAAAAGTACCAAATAGCAGCTAACAGCTCCCCTGCTAATTATTCTTTTTTCATGGGAACATCCAACGATAATACCGAGGAGATTCTCAAAACAAATGACAAAAAGAACGACGTCTGCGGTATCAAGATATTCATGGGGTCTTCAACAGGTAACATGTTGGTGGACAATCATCTAACACTTGATAGAGTATTCCGTGAAAGCGAATTATTGATTGCCACACATTGTGAAGATGAAAGAATCATCAAAGCCAATCTTGCATCTTATGAACAATCAGGTAAACCCATCTTACCATCAGACCACCCCATCATCAGAAATGTAGAAGCCTGTTTTGAATCTTCCTTAATGGCTGTACAATTGGCAAAGAGAAACAATACAAGATTACACATCCTGCACATATCAACAGCCAAAGAATTACAACTCTTTACCAATCTGATTCCACTCGAGGAAAAAAGAATTACTTCTGAAGTCTGCGTTCACCATTTACATTTTACTGCAGACGATTACGCACAATTAGGAAATAAAATAAAATGCAACCCTGCTATCAAAGCAAAAGAAAACAAAGCTGCTCTTTGGGAAGCATTGTTAGATGACAGATTAGATATTATTGCAACCGACCATGCACCTCACACTGTTGAGGAAAAATCAGGCGATTACCTGCATGCCCATGCTGGTTTACCACTGGTACAACACAGTCTGCTATTGATGTTGCACTACTTCAAACAAGGAAATATTTCTTTAGAGAAAGTAGTAGAGAAAATGAGTCATGCACCTGCAAAATGTTTTCAAATTGCAGAACGTGGATTTATCAGAGAAGGCTACTATGCTGATTTGGTATTAGTTGATCTAAACAAAAAGAATACTGTAACCAATGATAATATCTTGTACAAATGCGGATGGAGTCCACTCGAAGGTTTTGAATTTCCAGCCTCTATTGAAAAAACATTTGTAAACGGTTACCCAGTTTATGAAAACGGCAAGGTTGATACATCTTATAGAGGTATGAGACTAAAGTTCAATCGAGATTAACATGAGAGTAGATAAAACTACTTTATATGATCTTGCGGTTTTTCACAAAGAAGACGATTACTCCCTATTTGCTAAAATAGATTATACAAGAACAGCAGAAGGAAGATCAGCTTTATACCAATTGTTTTCTTCACCTTTTGACAATCTGAAAGACATCCATGAAACACAAGCAATTTTGAGCTTGTACGAAAATAAAATTCACGAATGGCCATCTAGAATAACAAATGGCACTTTACTGATTATTGAGAAGTTTCTAGACGAGAACCCAGACACGATACCCAAACATCCTGATTTTATTAGAGCCCTGGCATATAAACTGCTTCACCCAGCTGATTATGCCATGATACATTTCTCAATGAAACAGATGTTTGAATTCATCAAGGGCTTCGAATCAATCATTTTGTTTTTCAACAATCAAAACACACCTCCAAAACTTACTCTCCTTCTACAACAAGCAGAACGTATTGTTAATGATCGAAGATTGACAGATTTTAAGTCCCATGATAACTTCTCTTCTTTAAGCAGGGCTTCAATACTTTCTTTTGGTAGCCTTTTTCATGTAGACATGATTGCTGATGTAAGGAAGCTGGTCACAATATATGGTCAATTAGATGCCTGGTATGCAATGGCATTTGCCAATCATTCGCTAAAGCTTTCATCTCCGGACTTCATAGATCAATATGAGCCGGTAATCAATGCCAAAGGGCTAAGACACATCATGTTGGCTGAACCGGTAGCATATGATTTAACCATGGACAAAAACGCCAATTTTATTTTTCTGACTGGTGCCAATATGGCTGGTAAGAGTACCTTGATAAAAGCTATTGGATTATCTGTTTACTTGGCCCATTTAGGAATGGGAGTACCAGCACTGCAGATGCAACTGACTTTATTTGACGGCATATTAACCAACATCAATGTTGAGGACAATTTAGTAAAAGGGGAAAGCTATTTTTTCAATGAAGTGAAGCGTATTAGAGAGACAATAATCAAGATTACGAATGGAAAAAGATGGTTGGTATTGATTGATGAAATATTCAAAGGGACCAATATACAAGATGCCATGAAGTGCTCTACAGCTGTGATTAAAGGATTAATCAAAATGCAAAATGGATTATTCATTTTAT
>JBEBDP010000133.1:0-2677 GCA_041156925.1 Bacteroidota bacterium
AAGGGAATAGAGATTAGTCCCTATACCTATGCCAAAGGTTACCGAGAACTAGCCATTTTAACGAAAAGAAATTTTAAGGATTTTGTTTTAGTAACAGCTGGAATATTTTCTGCAGCATTCGGTTTCAAAGGCTTCTTACTCAGTAATGAATTTGTGGATGGTGGTGCAACTGGTATATCATTATTGATTTCAAATACAACTGGTATTCCACTTTACCTACTCATCATTTGCGTGAACATTCCATTTATTTTTATGGGATACAGGGTGGTGAGTAAGGCTTTTGCTATAAAGACGACATTGGCTATCATTGGTTTGGCCTTAGTTGTTGCAAATGTTGAGTTCCCTAACGTGACAGACGACAATATTTTAGTAGCGGTGTTTGGTGGATTTTTTTTAGGCACAGGTATTGGACTTGCCGTTAGAGGTGGTGCAGTGATTGATGGCACAGAGATATTAGCAATTTTTTTAAGTAGAAAACTAGGAACTACAATAGGTGATATCATCATACTGATCAATATTCTTGTTTTTTCTGCCGCAGCCTATCTCCTCTCAATAGAAATTGCTATGTATTCAATGATTACCTATCTATCAGCATCTAAAATGCTCGATTTCATTGTAGAAGGTATTGACGAGTATATGGGTGTTACTATTGTATCCTCCCATTATAAAGAAATCAGACAGATGATCATTGAAAAAATGGGAAGAGGTATTACTGTTTATAAAGGCGAAAAGGGATTTGGCACAAGAGGTGAGATGGGAGAAGTAAATATTTTATTCACGGTCATCACCCGTTTAGAAATGAACAAACTCAATACAGAAATTCAAACTATCGACCCACATGCATTTGTGGTGATGAACAGTATCAAGGACACCAAAGGTGGTATGATCAAAAAAAAGGCGCTAAAACATTAGCGCCCTCTTAAAACCCATATACCGTTATTATAACTGATTAGCGTGGACTGATTTCATTTTTTCATTTTTCATGATGGTGTATGCAATGATGATCATCAATAGTCCGATAAATTCCGTCACATACAAAACTTCCACATAACCCAATCTTGTAAAACTTCCACCTATACCAGGAAGTATTGCACCAATTGCAATCAAGACATTTCCCCAGAACCTAACACTGGTACCTGTATTTCTAAAGTATTTTACAGCTGATGCAATGGCACCACCAACTAAGAATAGTACTGCATATATATTGATGAAGGGCGAGAAAGATCGAACCCATTGCCAAATGAATACTTTACCCGACATGCGTTCTGGCTCCACTGCTGTATAATCTATAGGCGACATTAAAACAAACACAGAAGCAATAACAACTGTCAAAACCAAAATTGCGGAAAGTACGTGTGCTGCTTTTTTATTGAGTAAAAGATAAACAGAGCCTTGTGCTAAAGGCGCTCCTCCTAACAATGCTCCGGTGATATACCACCACCTAAAATTGGTTTCTGTCCATCCGTTGAGCGTATTAAAACTCTCAGTGAATGTTCCAGCGCCATAAGTCAATACGCCAATCAACCACCATAAAATATATGTCGCTTCTTTTTTCCTCTGGTAATGCTTAAACAGCACATAAGAAAAGACCATGGACATGAAGAATGTCCCAATAGGAATAAAATAAATTAAACTCATGGTGCGAAACTATCCTTCAGGATAATTCCTTGTGTCATGATTGTGTAATATTACTAATTGAGGGTAACTGTGCTCAGTTCAACCTCTTTGCCTTTTGTTACTACAACTCCGCTAACGGTCTTAGAAGTTTTTCCAGTTGCTTCAAATAACAAAGAGTAAGTGCCTTCTTTTAGTCCTCTTACTTTAAAGCGACCTTTTTTATCAGGATAAGCTATTTTAGGATCACCCTGACCATTTGAAATAGTCACTTTTGCTTTTATGCCTTCAGGTAAAACTTTACCTTCTATTTCACCATATCCAGAGTTGCTGAATGAAGACAATTTTGGCTTGAGATAATATTTGCCATTCAAGTATTGTATGGACTTAGATAAATCAAAATCAACTCTGATCTCTTCGGTGTTGTTGTCATCATCTTTATCACAATCGTCATCACCAATTTTGATGTAGAGTAAATTATTAGTTGCGTTGTTTAGTACAAGATTGTGTGTTACATCGTTTTCATCAACGACTGTATTATTTGGACCCAAGGTGACTCTTACTTTTTCTACATCTTTTAAAACATCAATACTTCCCAACAACATTTCAGCACCATTTTGAAGTTTGAGTACATCAATAACCTTTGGTTCAAAAACCAAGGTTTTCCATTCGCCATATTCATCACTATCCTTCAAATGATCATCATCATCTTTGTCGTCATCATCATCGTCATCATCAGGCGTAGATGAAGAAGAACTTTCATTATCAATTTTGATTTCTACTTTTTGAACATCGATGAACACATTTTTAAGATCCATTGGACCGTCGGTCAAGAAAACAGAAACCTTGCGAGGTTCATCTACTTGTAATTGGGATTTAAATTTGGATGGTTTTTCACAGCTTTGAAAGATGGTTAAAGTCAGTACAAAAAGCACTAACGAAACTCTTGAAATTAAGCTGTTCATGCTGTTAGTTTATATTTAAAAATGGGTAATGGTTAAAATCTGAATTGCAATCTAGTGAAAATTCTCATTCCGTTATAGCCCATTTGGACACCATCCCA
>JBEBDP010000134.1:0-6144 GCA_041156925.1 Bacteroidota bacterium
CAGGTGGATTGGGTGATGTGGTTGGTTCTTTGCCTCGTTTTCAAAATGAAAAAGGTCATCAAGCATCAGTTGTGATGCCCATGTATAGAACGCCCTACCTCTATTCTCATGAATGGGATGTGGTACACAAAGGCAATGCTTATTTGAGTCATTGGAATTTTGACTATACAGTAATCAAAGAAAAGTCAAATGCCCAAGGTTTTGCTCTCTATTTGATCGACATCAATGGGTTGCTTGATCGAGAAAAAGTATATGGTTATAGTGATGATACAGAAAGGTTTTGCGCTTTTCAAATTGCTGTGGTTGATTGGTTGAACAGTTGGTTTGAACTTCCAGCAATAGTGCATGTTCACGACCACCATGCAGGTTTGATTCCTTTTATGATGCAGCATTGCTATGCTTTTAAGCGTTTGCAATACATCAAAACCATCTTAACCATTCACAATGCCCAATACCAAGGAGCTTTTGGATGGGATAAAACAACTTATATTCCACATTGGGACAGCTGGAAAAGGGGAATGTTGGAATGGAATGGACAAATTAATCCATTAGCGTCAGCTATTAAATGTTGTTGGAAAGTAACGACTGTCAGCAATACCTATATGAATGAACTGAAAAGCATGAGCAATGGTTTAGAACCTTTGTTTGAGTATGAAAAAGGGAAATGTTCTGGTATTCTAAATGGAATTGATTATTCCGTTTGGAATCCAGAAAACGATAAATACATAGAAAATCATTTTGGAATTGGTGATTTAGAAATTGGAAAAGCAAAAAGTAAGCAATTGTTATGTGATCGATTTGGTTTGTCGCATGAAAAGCCACTATTTATTTTTATTGGCAGATTGGTGGGAGAAAAAGGTGCTGATTTATTGCCTCAGGTAATTAGTGATTGCTTTACTTATGTTGGAAGGAAAATGAATTTTCTGATTCTGGGAAGTGGAGAATCAGAAACAGAAGAGCAATTATCACATTTGCAGTCAGTTTCTCAAGGTGATTATGCAACCTTTATTGGTTACAACGAATCTCTAAGTCATTTGATGTATGCAGGAGCTGATTTTCTATTGATGCCCTCACGTGTTGAGCCATGCGGCTTAAACCAATTGTATGCAATGCGCTATGGAACTATTCCGTTGGTCAGAAGGACAGGCGGATTAATAGATACCGTAGTTGACATGGGTGATCCTGGTGGCTATGGCATTGCGTTTAATCATGCTGCTGTTGGCGATATAACGCATGCTATTTATAGGGCAACGGAGTTGTTTGGCCAAAAAACAACTTTTAATCATTTAAGGCAAAAGATTGTTTCACTTGATTTCAGTTGGGAGAAAAGTGCAGAGGAATATCTTTCCCTTTACAAAAGTTTTAATTAATTTACTGGTAATATCAGCTTATGAATAAGAATGTAATTGCAATCATCTTGGGAGGCGGAGCAGGAACCAGGCTTTCGCCATTGACATCTACCAGAAGTAAACCGGCAGTTCCAATTGCAGGTAAATACAGATTAGTAGATATACCCATTTCCAATTGTTTGAATTCAAACGTTGGAAGAATGTATGTGTTAACACAATTCAATTCTGCTTCTCTAAATAAGCATATTAAAAACACATATCATTTTAGTGCATTTAGTTCAGCCTTCGTAGATATCATTGCTGCAGAACAAACACCTGATAATCCGGCTTGGTTTCAAGGAACAGCAGATGCAGTAAGACAATCCCTTCGTCACATTTCACAACAGGATTTTTCTCATGTGTTGATTCTCTCTGGTGACCAGCTCTATCAGATGGATTTCCAAGAAATGATTGATAACCATATCAATGGTAAAGCTGATATCTCTATTGCTACAATTCCAGTAGATGCTAAAGAAGCGACTGAGTTTGGCATCATGAAGAAAGGTTCCTCTAATGTTATTGAATCATTCATTGAAAAGCCAAAGAAAGATGTTTTGGATCAATGGGTGAGTGATACAGGAGAAGCCATGCAGAAACAAAAACGTAATTACCTAGCAAGTATGGGTATTTACATTTTTTCTAGAAGAGTGCTTTATGATTTGCTTCAAGAGGAAGCAAAAGATGCAACTGACTTTGGTAAGGAGATCATTCCTTATTCGATTAGCAAATACAATGTCTTGAGTTTTCAATATGAGGGTTACTGGACAGACATTGGAAATATTCATTCCTTCTTTGAAGCCAATCTAGCGCTTACACAAGATATACCAGAGTTTAATTTATTTGACAATTCTAAAGCCATCTACACAAGAGCAAGAATGCTTCCTCCAGCGAAAATAAGTGGAACCACCTTGGAGAAAACAATCATTGCTGAAGGTTGTATCATCAACGCTTCAAGAGTAGAAAATTCTGTAATTGGTATCCGTACCAGAATTGGTTATGGTACTACTGTTGTAAGCTGTTATATAATGGGAACGGACTTCTATGAAACATTAGAAGAAATGAATACTTCTACCAGCAACGGTCTGCCTAAACTTGGAATAGGTGAACGCTGTTACATCAAAAACGCAATCATTGATAAAAATTGCCGTATTGGAAGTGATGTTAGAATCAACGGTGGTAAGCATCTTGAAAATGCAGACCATGCTTTATATACCATAAAAGAAGGTATTGTAGTTGTAAAAAAAGGAGCTGTAATTCCTGATGGTTTTGTCATTTAAGACATCCATCAAAAAAGCTTAAACATTGTATTCTATTTGAAAGATTGTGTATATATTACACTTTATCAAATAAGCTTTACATGTCGATTGAAAATTCTTCATCTGGCTCATCTTTTTCTTTAAGGGAAAAACCTAGGCTAAGCATTGCGCAGATTTTTCTCATGAGTTTTGGATTTCTGGGAATACAGTTTGGGTTTGCTTTACAAAATGGTAATGCCAGTAGAATCTTAAGATCTTTTGGTGCTGATGTTGAGCAACTTCCACTTTTTTGGATAGTAGCTCCCTTAGTTGGCATGATTGTTCAACCCATCATTGGGCATTATAGCGACAAAACCTGGAACAGGGTAGGTAGAAGAAAACCTTATTTTTTGGTTGGTGCCTTGCTCTCCAGTATTGCTTTGGTTTTCTTACCTAATTCTGGCTACTTCACGATGTTGCTACCAGCCTTATGGATAGGAGCTGGTATCGTAATGTTGATGGATGCCTCTTTCAATGTTGCGATGGAGCCATTTAGAGCCTTGGTTGCTGATAACTTACCACATTCTCAAAGTACAATTGGATTCAGTATTCAGACTTTTTTAATTGGACTAGGCGCAGTGATTGGATCAGCATTACCTGAATTGCTTGCTGAAAATGGTTTTAGTATGGAGGCTGGACCAGATGGAATTGCAGACAATATTCGCTATTCCTTTTACATAGGTGCTGCAGTTTTTATGGGCGCAATTTTTATTACACTATTCTTTTCTAAGGAATATGCTCCTGAAGAATACAAAGCTTATCATGGTGAGCCTGTTAAATCTTCTGGTAGTTTACTTGATATTTTTTCAGATTTCAAGAACATGCCCAAGACCATGAAACAATTGGGATTGGTGCAATTTTTTAGTTGGTTTGCATTGTTCAGTATGTGGGTCTTTACTACTGATGCTGTAGCAACACATATCTATGGACTCTCAGGCGATTATACAGATTCAGTGCAATATAATGAGTCAGGTAACAAAGTCAGTTCTGCATTTGGTGTCTACAGTCTGGTATCTATGTTTTATGCTCTCTGCTTACCCTTTATTGCAAAAAAGATTGGTAAGAAGATGACACATGCTGTATCTCTTTTTGCAGGAGGCATTGGACTGGTTTCTATCTACTTTATCAAAGATGCTGAACTATTGAAATATTCAATGATAGGTGTTGGACTAGCATGGGCTTCAATTCTAGCCATGCCTTATGTGTTGCTTTCAGGTTCAATACCTGCGGGTAAACTGGGTATTTACATGGGGATTTTTAATTTCTTTATCACCCTGCCACAAATTATTAATGGTTTTATTGGCGGGTCAATTGTAAAACATCTTTATGGTGGTCAACCTATATATGCCATCTTAATGGCTGGTGTGTTTTTAATTTTCGCTGCAGTCAGCGTTATAAGAGTTTATGATCCTACAGCAAATAAATAATTGGAAATAAAGGTATGAAAAAGTTATTAGTCGTTTTGTTCTTGCTCTCAAATGTTGTTACATCAGCATTATATGCACAAATAAAAGCATATCCTTCACATTGGTGGGTAGGTATGAAACACAATAGTTTGCAAGTGATGCTTCATTCTACTGCAGATTTATCCAAAACAGTTAAAGTAAAATATCCAGGAGTTGTTGTCACCAAAGTACATCAACCAGAGAATAAGCATTACCTATTTGTTGACTTGCTTCTGTTGCCAACAGTCAAGCCTGGTAAACTTGATTTTGTGTTTGAAGATGGATCACAGTTTACTTATGAATTGAAATCTAGAAATAAAACACAAAATGCAACGGTTCATCAAGGTGTGAGATCAAATGATTTGATCTATTTAATCATGCCCGATCGTTTTGTAAATGCAGACCATTCAAACGATCAATTTGCTGAGCTCAAGGATAAAGTGGCAGATAGAAATGATCCGTATAGTCGACATGGTGGCGATCTAGCCGGTGTATCACAAAAATTAGATTACTTAAAAGACCTAGGCGTAACTTCTATTTGGATGACTCCCGTTTTAGAAAACAACATGCCTAAAATGCAGGAAGGCCCTTGGTTGATGAGTGGCTATCATGGATATTGGATAACCGACCACTATCAAGTGGATAAGCGATTAGGCGGAAATGATGCATACAAACAAATGGTTGATGCTGCGCATGAAAAGGGACTAAAAGTAATTCAAGATGCAGTCTATAACCATGTTGGTTCTCATCATCACACTGTACTCGATCTTCCTATGAATGATTGGCTGAATCAATGGCCAACATATACTGGAGCCAACCACAGAGAGGAATTGTTTACAGACCCTTATGCCTCTAGTGAAGAAAAGAAGATCATGATTGGTGGATGGTTTGTTCCGCATTTGCCTGATCTAAATCTTGCTAATCCTTATTGTGCAAAATTTGTGATCCAAAGTAATATTTGGTCTACTGAAGAATTTGGTATCGATGGATGGAGAGTTGATACATATAAATACTGCGATGAGAAATTCTTAAATGAAATCAATCATGCTTTGTTGAGAGAATATCCTACACTGACTGTTTTTGGTGAAGCATGGACGAATACCGTCCCGGCAAGTGCCTATTTCACAGAGAACAATATCGATGCTCCTTTCAAGCACAAAATTAAAGGGGTGACCGATTTCCCATTGAACTCAGCTTTGTACAATGCTTTGAATGAGAATTTTGGATGGACAGACGGAATCACCAAATTATACATGACTTTGTCACAAGACTTTCTCTACAAAGATCCATTTACCAATTGTATATTTTTAGACAACCATGATATGAACAGATTCTATTCTATGGTTGGAGAGAATCTTTCTAAATACAAAATGGGTCTAGGTTTACTCATGACCTTAAGAGGAATTCCTCAGATTTATTATGGTACAGAGGTGTTGATGAAAAATTACAAAGACCCCAATGATGCTGCTGTTCGTAAAGATTTTCCTGGTGGATGGAAATCTGATAGCGTAAATAAGTTTAACCCAAGCGAGTTAACTGCTAATGAAACCGAAGCCTACAACTATTTTAAAAAGTTAGCCAACTATAGAAAAAACAGTCCCGTTTTAGCAAAAGGAACCCTAAAACAATTCATACCTCAAAATGGTGTTTATTTTTATTTCCGTAAGTTGGGTGACCAAACCATCATGTGTGTAGCCAATACCAACAAAGAAAAATCAGTAATCAAAACAGATCGATTTAAAGAAGCAATTGCTGATTACAATACAATGCTTGAAGTTATGAGTGAAAAAGGGGAGAGAATTCCTGTAGAATTATCTCTTCCACCACAATCTTTTATGATTTATGAACTCAAAAAGTAAATGCTAAAAACAACACCTCATAACAGCGATTTGGTAAATCCACCTTACGAGGAGATTCATTTTATTGATGCTACAAAACCAGTTTGGAATTACTCATTGTTTAGTGAAGAGGTAATTAATAATTTTCAGCAAGGAACGCTTTATAACGCTTATCATT
>JBEBDP010000135.1:0-13420 GCA_041156925.1 Bacteroidota bacterium
ATCTCCTTGAAAAATTAATTGTACCATCTAGTGTATTGAACCTACCATAGCGCAATCCTACATCTGTCTTGTTTTGACCAGCACCATCCGTAATGATGTTGATTACACCACCCATAGCCTCAGAACCATATAAACTTGAAGAAGGCCCTTTTACAATTTCAATTTTGCGAATATTTCTGACAGAGATTCTAGATAAATCCAAAACACCACCAGTTCTTCCAATCAACGGCTCACCGTCGATTAAAATCAAAGTGTATTCTGAAGACAAACCCTGAACCTGAACACCTTTACCAAAACCTTCAACAATATTGATCCCGGTTTGCTCAGCCAAAATATCATTCAACCTTAATGACCCATTTTGGTAGACAGTTTTAGCATTGATAACGGTAACAGGGATGGCGATATTTCCCATTAATCTGGGAGTACGTGTTGCGGTAACTACAACCTCATCGATCGATTTTGCGGTAGCAGAGTCAGTGGACAGCTGCGCAAAAGCAACATTAGTAATCATGAGTAAGAGTAACTGGATTAAAACCTTCATTTTTGAGATTGGATGACAAAATTCTCTCATCTAACGAAGAGTTTTATCACGGAATTGTCAGGAAAGGGAAAAACGGCTATTTATGACGAACTGGTGACAATAAGTCGCATGGTTTCAGGCCCGTATGCTTCTTGAAAGCCGTAGAAAAATGAGAAATGGAGGAATATCCTAAAGAAGCGGATACTTCCGAGACAGATAAGCCCTTTTCATAAAGCAGAAAACGAGCATGCTCCATCCTTTGGTCTTGGTAGAAATCGAATATGGTAGTCCCAAACATTACTTTGAACCCTTTTTTGAGGTAACATTCGTTGATAGCTGCTTTTCTGCTCAATTCCTTGATAGTAATAGGGTCGCCAATGTGGGCAAGGAGAATTTCACGTGCTTTGATGATTTTTTCTCTGTCCTCTAAATGGACCAAAAACTTACAGGCCGGCACCTCATCTTCTTTGATCGAGCTGACTGCCTCTAGGGTATAAAGCAGCAAAATTTGGGTCTGGGCGTTGATAAATATATTTTCAACGGTATCGTTGTACCGATGGTTCAAAATTGAATCTAACGTATGCCTGATGCGTCCATTGAGCAGAATTGGCTTGGAAAAAGTGTGTTTGTACCTAAAATTCAAGATTTCCTCCGTCTCTCCCCCTGGTTCTGAGGTAATGAGATTGGTTAAATGGACTGGCTCAAACCTGAATTGTAAGAAATCAACGGTCCCACTCTGCTCCACACACAAAGCATTTTTGTTCAACTTGCAATCCTCGCAATTTACATCTGACTGCTTACAATAAGTTTGCCCACTGATACAAAATTTCAGCTCTAAATAATTCCTATCTGGTTGATTATCATAGTTATAAATAAGCACCCCATAGTCCTCCTGACTCTTCTGAACATCTTGCGCATATCGCTTGATGGTGTACTGCCATGAACCCGGTATTTTCTTCTCACTAGCATACAAAGGAATTACTCCCTCATACGAAAGTTCAGGTTTCACCAAAACGGGTATTGATACAGCTTGCGTCATCTAGCTGCAAAGTTAGTTTAAATTAAATTGATGCCTGTTTTCGGGCTGTTAAAGCACTATGGAAAATATGTGGAAATCATCTTAAAAATAAAGCGTTTTTAAGGGCATTAAAATGAGGGCATACCCCCCTATTTTAGTAAATTTGTAGACGGTTATCAACCGAATTAAATTAAAGAGGAAGAAGACAAGTATGAGTACTGAAAATCCGAATATGAGCGAAGAACAAAATAGTGGTTATGGCGCCGATAGTATACAGGTACTAGAAGGCTTAGAAGCAGTTAGAAAGAGGCCCGCCATGTACATTGGTGATATTGGCGTAAAGGGCTTACATCACTTGGTTTACGAGGTAGTTGACAACTCGATTGACGAAGCACTTGCAGGTTATTGTAACGATATAGTTGTTACTATTCATGAGGACAATTCCATTTCTGTTCAAGACAATGGTAGAGGTATCCCAACTGGTATGCACCACAAAGAAAAACGAAGTGCACTAGAAGTGGTTATGACCGTTTTGCATGCCGGTGGTAAGTTTGATAAAAATACCTACAAAGTTTCAGGTGGTCTCCATGGTGTGGGTGTAAGCTGTGTTAATGCTTTGAGTACCGACTTAAAAGTGACGGTACAACGTGAAGGCAAGACATTTGAGCAGGAATATGAAAGAGGTGTTCCTAAATATGCTGTAAGAGAAATAGGGACAAGCGATAAAACAGGTACAAAAGTTCATTTTTGGCCCGACAAGACCATTTTTACTGCCCAAGTCTACAACAAAGAAATCCTTGAAGGAAGACTTCGTGAATTGGCTTACCTCAACAAGCGTATTCGCATAACCCTGAATGATCTTCGTGAAAAAGATGAAGCAGGTCAGCATTACGAACAAGTTTTCTATAGCGAAGGTGGTATTACTGAATTTGTGGAGATGCTCGACAAAAACGGGAAACGCACTTCATTGATTCCTGCTATTGTTTACATGGAAGGACATGATCCTGACTCGAATGTTGCAGTGGAAGTAGCCATGAACTACAACGACTCTTACAACGAGCACATCTTCTCTTACGTTAACAACATCAACACTATCGAAGGTGGAACACATGTTGCCGGCTTCAGAAGAGCCATCACACGTGTTTTTCAACAATACGGTAAAAAGCAAGGCTTATTCGAAAAATCGAAAGTTGAAGTGGAAGGTGATGACTTCAGAGAAGGCCTAAGCGCTATCATTTCTGTGAAAGTCCCTGAACCACAGTTTGAGGGACAAACCAAGACAAAACTTGGTAACTCAGAAGTAATGGGTATCGTAGATGTAACCGTATCACGCGTACTAGAAGCATACCTGGAAGAAAATCCAAAAGATGCAAAAAACATCATCAGCAAAGTAATCCTTGCCGCTCAAGCGAGAGCTGCTGCTAGAAAGGCAAGAGAACTGGTACAAAGAAAAACTGTTTTAACAGGAGGTGGTTTACCTGGTAAGCTATCCGACTGTTCTGAGAGGGATCCTGAGAAGAGTGAACTTTTCTTGGTTGAGGGTGACTCTGCGGGTGGAACAGCAAAGCAAGGTAGAGATCGAAACTTCCAAGCCATCCTTCCATTGAGAGGTAAAATCCTCAATGTTGAAAAAGCTATGGAACATAAGATTTACGACAATGAGGAGATCAGAAACATGTTCACTGCATTGGGTGTAAAGATTGGTACAGCAGAAGACCCTAAGGCCTTAGACCTATCAAAATTGCGTTATCATAAGTTAATCATCATGACCGATGCCGATGTGGATGGTAGTCACATTGCAACACTTATCTTAACCTTCCTTTTCCGCTACATGAAGGAAATGGTAGAACAGGGCTATATTTATCTCGCTCAACCACCATTGTATCTTGTAAAGAAGGGTAAAGATCAAGCCTATGCCTGGAACGAGGAACAACGTAGAGCATTTGTTGATCGTTTAGCTGGAGGAAAAGAAGATAGTGTTACAGTTCAACGCTACAAAGGTTTGGGAGAGATGAATGCCAGACAACTTTGGGATACCACCATGAATCCTGAATCAAGAACTTTGAAACAGGTTACCATTGAAAGTGCTGCTGAAGCCGACAGGGTTTTTAGCATGCTGATGGGAGATGAAGTGGGACCAAGAAGAGAATTTATTGAATCACACGCCAAATACGCCAAATTGGATATTTGATATTTTTAATCACCACAAAAACAATCACTATGTCAAACGACAACATGATCACAGCCTACAACGTTAAGACCAAAGAAAAAAATGTACCTGTACAAGATGCAGTAGTTTCAAGAACTGCTAAAGGTGGATACATCGCAAAAGGTCATGATGGTAAGGGCAACAAATTGACTGCATTGCTCAGCGAAGCGAAAGCATTGGCAGCTATCAAAGCTGGCACTGCAAAACAAGATTGGTAGATCACTTATGCAAATACAGCACAAGACAGGCCCTCGGCCTGTCTTTTTTTATTTTGTCTTGTACCCTTTTTTCTGCAACCACTGACGCACTTTCTCCCTGTGATCTCCCTGCACGATAATTTCACCATCCTTGGCTGAACCGCCTGTCCCACAATGGCTCTTTAGGTCTTTACCCAATTGCACCAAATCTTCCTCTGTTCCAACAAAACCCAAAACAACTGTCACCGTTTTACCTGCCCTGTGTTTTGTTTCCAATTGTATACGCAACACTTGTTCTTGTGGCGGAAGTGTTTCCTGTGCTGAAGCTTCTTCTTCAAGTTTAAAATCGGGATCGGTACTGTACACAAAAGCGGAACGCTGTTCTTTGTTTTTCTTCATAAAATGCAAATAAGCATGACTAATACTGACAGCACAAAGGTAGATAAATTGAAATCGAGTAAATTTACACCATGGAAAATAAAAAATGTATCCTTGTGATCATGGACGGCTGGGGACACGGCGCCGTAAAAGATAGCGACGTTATTCAACATGCACAGGTTCCTTTCGTAACATCTCTATACAACAAATATCCAAATACCACCTTGGTTACTTGTGGCGAACAAGTTGGTCTACCAGATGGACAAATGGGCAACAGTGAAGTTGGTCATTTAAATCTTGGTGCCGGTAGAATTGTTTACCAAGAATTACAACGAATCAATGTTGCCATACGTACAGGAGAATTACAACAAAATGCTGCTTTACTTTCGGCTATTCAATACGCCAAAAAGAACAACAAGAAATTGCATTTGATGGGATTAGTCAGTGATGGTGGCGTGCATTCACATACAAATCATTTAAAAGCTTTAGTGGACTTGTGCACAAAAGAAGGATTAGAGCAAGTATTTATTCATGCCTTTACAGATGGAAGAGATACCGACCCTAAAAGCGGTTTGGGTTTTATCAATGAGTTAGAGGCACATTTGAAAAACAATACAGCCAAGATTGCTAGCATCACAGGAAGATACTATGCAATGGACCGAGACAAAAGATGGGAAAGGGTAAAACTGGCTTATGATGCTTTGGTAAAAGGAATTGGGACAAAATCAAATAATGCCTCATCTGCCATTCAAGAAGCATATGACTCAAATGTAACTGACGAATTTATTAAACCAGTAATTCTTGTTGATGATCAACAGCAACCACTGGCGATGATTGAAGAAGGTGATGCGGTTATTTGCTTCAACTTCAGAACAGATAGATGCAGAGAAATTACTGAAGTACTCACGCAAAAAGATTTTCAGGAATTTGGTATGCACAAGTTGGCGTTGGAATACACCACCATGACTGAATACGACAACACATTTAAAAACGTTCACGTCATTTTTAGAAACGATAACTTAACCCATACATTAGGTGAAGTATTAGAAGAATACGGTAAAAAACAGATCAGGATTGCAGAGACTGAAAAATATCCACATGTCACTTTCTTCTTTAGTGGCGGTAGAGAATTGCCTTTCGAAGGTGAAAGCAGGATTATGGCTGCATCACCCAAAGTGGCCACCTATGATTTACAACCTGAAATGAGCGCATTTGAACTTACCGCTAAAATTGTTCCAGAAATTCAAAACAAAACTGCTGACTTCATTTGTCTCAATTATGCCAATGCCGATATGGTTGGACATACTGGTATTTGGGAAGCGGCAAAAAAAGCAGTGGAGACTGTAGACCAATGTGTTCAACAAGTTGTTGAAGCAGCACTTGAAAATGGTTATACTGTATTCTTAACAGCTGATCATGGCAATGCCGACTTCATGAAAAATGCAGATGGTTCACCCAATACAGCACATACCCTAAACCCAGTACCGCTGTTTATCATTGATAAATCATGGAAAGGATCAATAAAACCAGGAAAACTAGGTGATATTGCCCCTACGATTCTACATTTTATGGGTATACCCATCCCCGCTGAAATGACAGGTGAAGTACTGGTGTAAGTTTTGCACTGTAAATCAATCATTTAATAATTACCAGAAATCAAGAAGGCAAAGCAGCATCCATAATCCAAAAATTGTCTTAAATTCAGAAATCAATAACTGATTTCCATGACAGATGAGGTGCTTCTTCAGGGTTGTTTGAAGAATGATGCATATGCACAACAAGAGCTGTATTATAAATACAGCCCTAAAATGTTGTCCGTTTGCTATCGTTATGCAAAATCAAGAGAAGATGCCGAAGACATGCTTCAAGAGGGATTCATCAAGGTTTTCACACAAATGAGCAAATATGAAAACCGAGGCTCTTTAGAAGGATGGATTTTACGCATCATCGTTCATACCTGTATCAATCACCTCAAAAAGAATAAAAAATTCAACGAGCATGTTGACCTTGCCTATGCTGGAGATCTGATAATCAAAGAAGATAATATACCAGCCATACTGCAGGCAAAACAAGTTGTTGAATGTATCCGCTCTTTACCTATTGGTTACAGAACTGTGTTGAACCTCTTTGCAATTGAAGGTTATTCTCACAAGGAAATTGGCTTCATGTTGGAAATTGAAGAAAGCACAAGCAGGTCGCAATACACCAGAGCAAAAAATATGTTGGAAGATTTACTCATAAAAAAGAATATCCTCCAGCCAAAAAAAGAAAATACAAAATGGCTTTCTAGTGTGAAAGCACATTGATAGTTGGGTTGATTAAAAAAAGAAATGAAGCGTTATTCGAAAGAGGAGATGGATGAACTACTGAAGGAAAAATCCGATCAATACCTTTTATACCCTTCAGACCGTGTTTGGAAAAACATTCATAAAGAATTACATCCAAGCAATGGGTGGCGCTATGCTGCTCTAACAGTGGTATTCTTTTTCATTGCTTCACTCAGTATCCATGTAAAGAAAAATGAGCTAGCAAAGGCTTATCTCAACAATAGAGATTCCTTATACCAATATATTGAAACACCATCCGCTAGCCTAGCCAACAATACACTTCAACTACCAGAGATATTTATCCCATATTATGGGCTAAAGCAATCTACTGATGCATCAAACATCAATTTACTAGCAAGCAGAATAGCACATGCAACTGCATTAGAACATTCAACTGAAATCAGCTTACCTAAAAATATTTCAGGTCGATATCAAATCAATTTACCTGTTGGAACTGCTTCAGTTAATAACACAGTCAAAGAAGAAAAAAAACATACTTTATCTGAGACAATCGACTTGGTTGTAACTACTGCAAAAAAAATCAGCAAAGATATCAAGTGGCAAGTATATGGTGGTCCCAGTATTGGATATAGAAGTTTAGAGGGTAAAGCAACAAGAAATATTTACCAATATGCTGTCTATTCTTTAAGTACCAATGCAGTGTTTGCAAGAGATGTAAAGGATGTTGTGAATCATAGACCTGCAATGGGATTTGAACTTGGAACAGCCATGATTTATCCCTTAAGCAAAAGAATAAATGTTCGCGCTGGTGTTCAGGCCAACTACAACCAATACCAAATAAAAGCATTCAGTTCCATACCGGAAATTGCCACTTATGCCGTAAACAACAGCAGCTCAAGCACACCTCTAAGTACTGTTTCAGTTTATAGAAATAACCAAGGTCTTTCGCCTGCAACTATTCAAAATGAGCATTATATGATTTCGGTCCCAGTAGGCTTAGATTACAGGGTAAGCGGAACTGATAGACTCAATTTTTCTATAGGTTCCAGTATCCAACCTACCTATGTATTTGCTAATTACTCTTATCTTCTGTCGTCTAATCTTCAGAACTACGCAAAAGAGCCTAGCCTCAATAGAAACTGGAATATCAATGGTGCAGTGGAGGCCAGTGTAAATTTTGAACACAAAGGCTACAGATGGAGCATTGCACCTCAATTTAGGTACCAAATGATGTCTAGCTTCAAAGAAAAATATCCCATTAAAGAGAACTTGATGGATATGGGTATAAAGATTGGTATCATCAAAACAATTAAGTAGTCGTTTGCTGATGTAATTTTGGCAAATGAAACTAGCATGTTCCACATTTCTTCTTTTTTTATTATTCGCTTCTTGTAACAACCAAGAGGAGAAGGAGTATTTCCCATTCAAATCTTTTCTAGAAAATGAATTGAATCAAATCGACTCTTTACCCATTGCTATTTTCAAGTATACCAACCGCAACAACCAAACAGATACCAGTATCATAGAGAAAAAACAATTCCGAGATCTCGCTGTTTCATTGTTAAATATTGATTTAATTGAATCAAATACAGCGAATGCATACAAGGAACTTGTGTTAGAAGATACCGATATCGACAACATTGCAATCAGCTATACTACAGATGAAGATCAATATCCCATAAAACAACTCCAACTCAATATCAGACCAGGAACCAGCTTGGTTAAAAATGTTTATGTTGAGAGAATTGATCAGGCAAATGAAATAACCATTCTTAGAAAAATTTTATGGAGCACCAAAAAAGGGGTTACCGTTACTTCGATTTATTACAAAGATAAAATTGCCCAGGAGCAGCTAACTGAAAAATACAGTTGGTCAATACAGTAACCTATGAAATCATTCAACTTTCAAGAATTTCAATCATCGCTCCCCAATGCCCCTGGCATCTATAAATATTTTGATGTTGGTGGCGAGCTTATCTATATAGGTAAGGCAAAAAACATAAAAAAAAGAGTAAGCTCTTATTTTACCAAAAGCAATCATTCTTATAAAACAAATGAACTTGTAAGAAGAATTCAAAAAATAGAATTCACTATTGTAAAGTCTGAACACGATGCACTGTTACTTGAAAATGCTTTAATTAAAGAGTTTAAGCCCAAATACAATATTGAACTAAAGGATGATAAAACCTATCCTTTTATTGTGATTAAAAATGAATCATTCCCTAGGGTATTTCTGACTAGAAGAAGAATTCAGGATGGATCAGAGTATTTAGGTCCCTATACCTCAGCAAACAAGGCCAGAGAATTGCTCACATTCATCAAAATGCATATACCCTTGCGTACTTGCACTTTAAACCTCTCACCAGCTAATATCAAGAAAGGCAAATACAAAGTCTGTTTGGAATACCACCTTGGCAACTGCAAAGGCCCCTGTGTTTCTTTGCAAACACAAGAAGAATATGATAAAGGTGTAAGCCAAATCAAGCACATTTTAAAAGGCAACCTCTCTGGTATCATTGAGCAATACAAGCAAGAACAGAAATCATTAATTGAACAACTTGCATTTGAAAAGGCAGCACTAGTTCAGCAAAAAATTGATGCGCTTAAAAACTATCAATCATCCTCAGCAGTGGTGAGTCCCAAGTTAGGCGACCTTGATGTATTTGCGCTTTCCAGATATGAGCAGAAAATCATTGTCAGCTACCTATCCATTCGCAACGGTACCATTTCCAATGCTTTGAACAAAACATATACTATTGCACTTGAAGAAACTGATGAAGATATGTTATCGCAAGCCATAATCGATATACAATCCATCTACAATAGCAATGCCACTGAATTGGTACTGCCCTTCAATATTGAATTTGGTTTTGACAAGTACACCATAACCATTCCTAAAGCTGGCGAGAAGAAAAAATTACTGGATATGGCCATTACCAATGCAGATTATCAAGTAATGGAATTGAAAAAAACCAAAATACTCAACTTAACTAAAAATGAAGGCGACCAAAAAGCACTTTTAGAAAAAACACAAGCCGCTTTATCTTTAACAACATTACCTAAGCATATTGAATGTTTTGATAACTCAAACTTCCAAGGTGCCTACCCAGTATCAGCAATGGTATGTTTCAAAAATGGACTACCAAGTAAAAAAGATTACCGACATTTTAATGTAAAGACAGTTAAGGGTATCAATGATTTTGCCACCATGAAAGAAGTGGTAACAAGAAGATATGACAGATTGGTAAAAGAAAATGAGCCACTACCACAACTGGTAATCATTGATGGTGGAAAGGGTCAATTAAGTGCGGCAATGGAGGCCATTGAAGATCTTGGACTTACAGGAAAGATGACCTTGGTTGGCTTAGCTAAAAATGTGGAGGAAATTTTCTTTGCAGGAGATCAAGAGTCACTGAAGCTAGATTACAATGGAGAAGTACTTCATTTCATAAGACGTATTCGTGATGAAGTACACCGATTTGGAATAACTTTTCATAGAGCAAAAAGGAGTCAGGGTACTTTTAAAAACGAACTAGAAACCATTGAAGGTATCGGTAAGAAAACAGCAAACGACCTACTCACCCATTTTAGGTCGATTGCTAACATTAAAAAAGCAAGCGAAGTAGAGCTAAGCAAAATAGTTGGCGATAAAAAGGCGAAACTGATTTCAATTCACTTTACTAAATAAAAAAAGAGCATCTGTTGGATGCTCTTTTTTTTAAACTCGTTCTTTCGATTAATAAGACCAAAGGTCTTGCTCGAAATTGAATATTTTAGTTTTGATATTTTCACCTTCAAGCAATCTGAGAATATCATCTTTGATGTATTGCTTGATAAACAAGTCGTATGGGTTATCTATTGTCGACTTAACGATATAGCTTGAGAAATAACGACTCTCAAACAACTCTTCCCAGCTCATTCTTGCTCCAAAGTTTTTTCCGTTATATACCTCGTAAAGAGATAGAATTGGACGGAGATCAGGGTAGTAAACCCAGAACAAAGGAGACTCACCTAAAATGTTACCAGCATCGTCAACATAGGTCTTGATTGGAGCAATTCCAAGAATTCTGGTATACATACGAGAAGATTCTCTATCAAAAACCCACTCCTCTTTTAATCTGAATTTTACAATGTCGTCAGGATTGAACTCACGGCATACCAATGAATCTTTGAAAATGCCTTTTGAGCCTGTTGGATCTTTTGCCCAATCAATAACCTGAACAGAATCACACTTTCCTGAAATAACTTCACCCACTCTAGACACTGTCATTGGTGTTGTAAACCTATCATCAACATTAGGATCAAATGCAGTTACATCTCCTTTACGAACAGCCCTCAAAAGGATATTGATGAAACGCTGATTTCCGTTATCATCTTCAGCTTTGTATCTGAAAGCCAAGTTCATTTTTTCTCTAATATCGATTTCTCTCCAAACACGCTCACGGTACCAAGCATCGTCTTCTCGAATATGCTCATAAGCAAGTGGAGATCTGCTTTTAACGAGATTACGATCAACAGCTGCGTCAGGTCTAAGCGAAATTCTTAATGAATCAAATGCAAATGGATCTTTTGCAGGAACAACAACAGGCTTTACTGTGTCCTTTGCCGGTTCACTAAAACCAGCATCCATCACTTGTGCATCAGTGGTTGATGGCTTTGGTTTTGATGACTGTTTTGAAGTTGTCTTTTTAGTTGGGACCGACTTCTTTTTTGCTTGTGCTTGCACATCAGCAAAAATTAAAGTTACAGCCGACAACAACAAAACTGACTTAATCCATTTACTATTCATACCCTAGGGTTTATTCTAATTATTTCAAATTGTATGAGAGACCTGAAGGAAGTACCCTTGTACGGCCATCCGGACCTTTCACAGTAATATCAGTGATGGCAACAAGTGCCCCTGGCTTTAACTTGTTAATCAAAGTAGCTGCTGCACCAGTCCATCTTGCACCCTTGTTCTCAACAGGAGCGTAATCTGGAATATCTGCACTCAATGCACCGATTTTATAACTGACTACTTCGAAAGGAGCATCAAACTCTGAATCTTCTAATTTAGCAATGATACCACCCATCGCTTTGAAAGAAGCTGATGGAACAGGACCTGCTTTTAGATTACCCACATAGGCAGTCGGATTAGGCAATTGCTTTACCCTAAAACCTACTTTACCAGCCGCTTTCCCTTCAACCAACACAGTTACTGTATGCTCACCATATGAACCAGCTGAAGGCTTTGCCACAAACTGGTTTCCACTTGTTTTGGATATAGCTCCACCACTGAACTGTGCAGAAACTTTTTCACTACCTGCACCTGCAGTAATTGTTAATGGATTATCTACTCCAATATAAAGTACATTCATTTTATTAGCTGATACTGCTACACCTGATGCTGCACCAACGGTATAATCTACTTTCTTAGAAACCGTTTTCATTTCACCAGTATTTGGATCAACAAATTTTACGGTTACATTCATGCTTCTTGAACCAGTACCACCTACATTAAATTTAGTTTCAGCAACACCGTTTGCATTGACTGCAATACTCCTTCCATCAACTGTAACCTCAGGTTTTACATTTGAGTTGAAAGCACCCAAACCTGCAATTACTGTCATCTCTTCTCCTGGCATCAAATAAGTTGAGCTTGTTCCTACAAGTGGCTCGAATTTATCTAATACAAGTTTCACAGAACCTACTTGGTTAAGACAGAATGTAGCTGCAAGATTTTCAGAATTCTTAATGTCGTTCTGAAACTTACTCAAAATGGTAAGTGCTGCGATTGTTGGAGTCATATTGAAATAACTACTTACCCAATCACGCAATTCATTTCCTGAAGATATATTTCCAGCAGTAGATTTTGGAATAGCAAGATTCAATGGAAATTCATCAATGATTTCCTTTTTCAATTCTGGATCGATTGCAAGAATTTTATTCTTGTACTCTTCTAATTTCTTATAAAGAATTTCACCATTGTTTTTGGTATCAAAATACCTGGTGGCAGCATCGATATTGTCTTCTAAAAACTCACCAGTCTCTGGATCAAGCTCAGATTCAACTTTGAGCTCTTGTTTTTGTGTTTCAATCAAATTATAAGCATCGGCTGCAATTGCTTTGATTTGGTCTGCTTTTGGTTTCCAAAGAGCTGCTTTCTCAGCAGTTTTAGGATCTGCTAATAGTTCATCAAAGCTTTTGTAAATTTCGTTATTAGATCCAGTAAGCACGTGGTTGGACTCTCTCAAGCTACTATCAACCACTTTAAAAGCATTCAGGATCTCAGCAGACACATTCAACGCAAGCAGTGCCGTCAACACCAAGTACATGATGTTGATCATTTTCTGCCGCGGATCTTTAGGTAGTGCCATATGATAGGATAAGTTTAAATGTTAGAATTCAGGAGTCGATTAACCGCGACCTTGCATTGCGGCAAGCATATTGTTATACACACTGTTCAAGCTACCCAAATTCTTTGCAAGCAAAGCAATTTGCTCTTGTGTCTTCTTCGCATCATCTGCACTATTTTGCATAGTCTGTGCAGACTTATTGAGATTTTCATAGAAGGCATTCATAGCCGCTAAAGCAGCAGAAGCTTCCTTGGCTTTTGCAGCAAAATCATTGGCCATCTCTGTAACATTTGCAATTGTTGTTAACCCTTGAACGGTTTGGTTGAACTTCGCAAAACTTTCATTCAGTTTTTTAAGATTTTCAGGATTGATTTCCTGCTCAAGTAACTTTTTTAATTCATCGTTTGAAGCTGAACCTGATGCAGGCATACCTTTTTTCAAAGCCTCAGCAACTTCTGCCATTTCACCACCTGCT
>JBEBDP010000136.1:0-3976 GCA_041156925.1 Bacteroidota bacterium
TCTTAACGCACGAAAAGGGGCAATTGATCTTTAGAAGGGGTTATCTTGTGCCTGACCGAATGGCTTTTCAAATTAGAAAAGCCAATGTTTCGGAATAAAAAATGAATTTCTTACATTTACAACCCTATAAATAGAGAAAAGATGTATAAAATGAAGATGGGTTTAATGGCTTTGTTGGTAGTAGCAAGTCTAAATCTTTTTGCGCAAGGCGTTCATGAAGCAAAAAAGCATATTCATGCTAGAAAGCATAATACTGCAAAATCTACGTTAAGAAAGGCTTTGGAGGCTGATCCAAATAATCCTGAATTGATTTATTGGTTGGCTCAGGCTTATTTTGACCACAAAGATCCTAAAGGCGCAAAGCAAGTTTTGTTAACACATATGGGCGGTGCATTGGGCAACAATCCTTTGTTGCTTGTTGCAATGGGGCAGGTTGAGTTGACTGAGAACAAACCCAATGATGCTCGTCAGCGTTTTGAAACTGCAATTTCATTGACCAAAGCAAAAGATATTGCTGTATTCACAGCTATTGGTAAAGCTAACCTTGAGCAACATGGTGATCCAGCTTATGGTATTGAAAAATTGAAACAAGCTACAGCCATAAAAGGATTCAAAGATCCAATGACCTATATCTATATGGGAGATTTGTACCGTGCGCTTCAGAATGGTGGTGGAGCGGTATCTTCTTATGAAAATGCTTTGGTTATTGATCCAAAATTGGCATTGGCAAAACATAAAATTGGAAAAGTATACCTTACACAAGGTGCTGAACAAAAAGAAATTTTCTTACAGAAATTCTCTGATGCCATCTTAGATGATCCAACCTTTACGCCTGCATTGTATGATATGTATGCGTTCTATTTCTCTAGGGATGTCAATTTAGCGGTTAAATTTTTCAACGAATACAAAAAGCACGCAGAACCTGGTCCAGCTTTGGATTACGAAGAAGCGAGTCTTCAGTTTGCATCTGGTAATTTCCAGAATGCAATTGCCAAGTCTGATGATTTGTTAAAGAACCAGGGTGATTCTGCTGATCCGCGTTTATATCGCCTTAAAGCTTATAGCTACGACAAGCTAGGAGATTCAATTCAGGCTTTAGCAAGTTTGGAAACCTTCTTCCAAAAAGTAAAAAATCCTGAAGATATCAATCCTGAAAACTATTTGATTGCCGCCTATAATGCTGCAAAACAAAAAACTGATCCTGTTAAAGTGGATTATTATTTTACTAAAGCTATCGATGCTGATACCTTGATTGAAAATAAAGTGGATTACACCAGGAAGGCAGCTGATTTCTTCAAAAGAACTGCAAACACTGCAAAATCAGCAGAATGGTTGATTAAAGTGTTGGCAATCAATCCCAAGCAAAGCAAAGTAGATCTTTACAATGCCGGATTTGAAAATTTCAAAGCCGCTGAATACAAGAGAGCTGATAGTATTTTCTCTATTTATAAAAACGTATACCCTAACGAAGTATATGGACATTACTGGTCGTTCCGTTCTCTTTCAGTAGTAGATTCTACTATGGAGCTAGGATTAGCGGTTCCTGATTGTGAGAAGTTTATTACTATTGCTGAAGCTGATAAAGTGAAGAACAAGAGCACTTTGATCACTGCATATGGCTATCTAGCTGGCTACTCTGCCAACATCAAGAAGGACCTTGCTGGCGCGGCTGGATTTCTTGAAAAGATAATTGAAATTGATCCTAATAACCAGGATGCAATCAAGAACAGGGATATCATCCAAAAAGCATTGGCTGCCCCTAAAAAGTAGTCGTTTTCAGAACTGTCAAGATATTGGGCTCGGATCTATATCCGGGCCCTTTTTTTATCTAATTCTTTTTCGTTTTTTCATGCCCTTTTTACCTATTTTTGCGGCGTCAAAATGATACCAATGATGTGGACATTTTTCCTGCAAGTCAAGGTGTTGGGTCAAAACCCCGAATTGAGTAAAGCAAGCGACTATTTCCCGATTGGAATTCAGTTGTTATTTGCTGTCGGCTTGGTAACCATCATGATTCTTGGTTCACAGTTACTCGGACCAAGAAGGGTTACTACAGATAAACTCCAAAATTTTGAAAGTGGTATTGAGCAGTTTGGAAATGCTCGTCAGCCAATGGCTATCAAGTATTTTCTTGTTGCCATTCTCTTTGTATTGTTTGATGTTGAAGTGATATTCTTCTACCCTTATGCAGTAAACTTTAAGGGATTAGGATGGGATGGATTTTGGGCGGTACTGATGTTTGTCGGTTTTTTCCTTGCCGGCTTCATCTACATCATACGAAAAGGAGCCTTGCACTGGGAAGAGTAAAAAATTAAATGCCTGGAGAAACAAGTTCGTCAGGCATTTGTTATATACAAAACAGTTGATTATGGCGCGTCCGGTTCGATTTAATTTAATTGAAAAGTCATCTGCTGATCGTGGAATCAATCAGGTGCAACTCCCTGAAGGACACATGGGAGAAGGATTCTTCGCTACTTCCTTAGACAAGGTTGTTGGCTTGGCCAGAAAAAACTCTATGTGGCCTTTACCTTTTGCAACATCATGTTGTGGAATCGAATTCATGGCAACCATGGGTTCGCATTACGATCTTTCCCGCTTTGGTTCGGAGAGAGTAGGTTTTTCACCTAGACAATGTGATTTGTTGATGGTTATGGGTACTATCGCAAAGAAAATGGGACCAGTTGTAAGGCAAGTGTATCTGCAAATGGCTGAACCTCGTTGGGTGATGGCTGTGGGTGCCTGTGCTTCAAGTGGCGGAATTTTTGATACCTATTCTGTTTTGCAGGGAATTGATCAGATTATTCCTGTCGATGTATATGTTCCTGGTTGCCCCCCAAGGCCAGAAGCAATTATTGATGGTGTTTTGAAAATTCAAGACCTGGTTCAAGATGAATCACTCAGAAGAAGAAATGGTGATCAATACAAGGCCTTGCTTGAAGGATATGGTATTCAATAGGCCCTGATTCAAAAAACGACTATGTCAATTACGCACGATTTTATAAAAGAAAAACTCAACAACCAGTTTGGTGATAAAATACTCACCTGGGAAGAGTCGTATGGTATGCTATCTGCAACTGTGCAGCATGATCATAACTTAAAAGTGTTGACTTTTCTACACGATGAACCTACGCTAGGTTTTCAGTTCCTAACAGATATAACGGGTGTTCATTACCCTGACAAAAAAGGGGAGGAACTAGCAGTTGTTTACCATGTACATAACCTGAAAGAGAATGTTAGGTTGCGTATTAAAATTTTTGTTGCCATAGAAAAGCCTGATGTATTTACCGCGACAGGCTTATACAGTGGTGCAAACTGGATGGAGAGAGAGACCTATGATTTCTTTGGTGTGAACTTTATTGGACACCCAGATCTTAGGCGTGTATTGAATGTAGATGAGATGGATTATTTCCCTCTCCGCAAAGAATATCCGCTAGAAGACCAGACCAGAATTGATAAGGACGACGAAATGTTTGGACGATAAACAAAAGAAAATGACAGCTGAACAAGTCAATATAAACTTACCAGAAGGCTCAATCGAGAAAAAGACAACACGTCTTAATTTGGGTCCAACCCACCCTGCAACGCATGGTGTTTTCCAAAACATTTTGGAAATGGATGGTGAAAGAATCATTAAAGCAGAATCGACTGTAGGCTACATCCACAGAGCGTTTGAGAAACTTGCTGAAAGAAGACCGCTTTATCAAATTACAACACTTACAGACCGACTAAATTATTGCTCTGCTCCGTTGAACAACATGGGTTGGCACCTGACTTGTGAAAAGTTATTGGGTGTAAAGACTCCTAAAAGAGTTGATTATCTGCGCGTAATCATCATGGAGTTGTCGCGTATTTCTGATCACCTCATTTGTAATTCAATTGTTGGTGTTGATACTGGAGCTTACACAGGTTTCTTGTATGTAATGCAGTACCGCGAATTGATCTATGAAATCTATGAAGAGGTTTGTGGTTCGCGTCT
>JBEBDP010000137.1:0-7832 GCA_041156925.1 Bacteroidota bacterium
CAGTACCACCAACTGTTAAATTACCTACACCAATAATTGGTAAATTAAAGGTCACTGCACCTATAATTTTTTTGTGATACAACCAATTACGAAAAGAAAGTATTCTTCCATAAACTATTGCTAATGGGAATAGAAATAAGCGAAATGACCTGAGATAAACATTTTTAAAAGGCATAAACACTATATGGTGTTATACAAAAATCGAGCTTTTTATCGAAGAAATCGACATCTTCAATACAATCAATAGGAGAAAGAAATGAAAGTCCAACTTTTATAACATCCTCTTTACATTTTGCCAGAAAACGATCATAATATCCCTTACCATATCCAACTCGGTTTCCTTTCTCATCAAAACCAAGCAAAGGGACAAAAACCAAATCAAACTCGACTGGATCGATTGTTTTTCCATCTACCGGCTCTGGAATTCCATATTGATTGACTTCAAAATAAGTGTTCTCTTCTTGAAGGATGTGTTGCATGGAAAAATCTGTTGGATTAATTTTTGGATACACAATTTGTAATCCTGGATTGGAAAACCTTAACCAATCAATCAATGGAGATGGGTCGGGTTCATGATTGGAATAAATGGGAAGATAGGTATGCACAAAATTGAAATAGGGCAATTCCATTTCCTGGAAGCGTATCAATAGTAAGTCCTGAGCAACATTGACTTCATAATTGGTTAAAGCCAGTCTTTGTTTCTTAAAGAAATTTCGAGCCTCAACTTTATTCATAGGTTAATCAATCTGGCCTATTGATAAAAATAGAAAATATGGTAGTCCCGTATTTTCTTTCTGTCTTATAAAAAGGAGTTTGTTTAAACTCATTTCGAGGTGTATGCTCTAATACAAACCAACCATTGGGGCGCAATAACTCCTGCTTGAAAACAACTTCAGGCAATTCCTCAATATTGCCCAAAGCATATGGAGGTCCTGCAAAAATGAAATCATACTTTTCCTTGGTTTCACGCATAAATTTGAAGACATCGCTTCTTATTATTTGCATACCCTCAATACCTAATTCTTTTGAAGTCTTTTTGATGAATTCATACATTACTGCATCTTTTTCAACAATAGTAAGATCTTGAACCCCTCTAGAAAACAATTCGTAACTAATGCTGCCAGTGCCACCAAACAAATCAAGTGACTTCACTTCCTCAAGCTGTAAATTATGTTGAATGATGCTGAATAGACCTTCTTTTGCTATATCAGTAGTGGGCCTTGTATAAGGCATATTGGTTGGAGGACTGAACCTCCTACCGCCTAATTCTCCACTGATTATACGCATCGGGGTGAAATCAAAAATGGTGTGTAATAATGTGCAGGCATTGATTCTTCAGCACTTGTATCTACCGATACAGTAGAAAATTCATCTAACTGCACATCGATAAAAAATTTATTTAACTCCTTCCAAGTTTCAGAGTTTACATCAACCAAACCACTTACTTCCAAAATTACTGTTGCCAAATCCAGCTTTAACCTATCTACCAAGTTCAATAGGTGATAAATTACATCTTGTGGTGTTTCGAACTGAAAGGATTGAGCGATTTGTAGCTGGGAGTCTTTTAAAACTACCACCATCATTTCTTTTTGGTAAAAATATAGTTTGATCAATTGCTCTTTTTCTATGGACAACGACTTGAACAATGATCTCAATGCTCCTGTAACAAACTGAACATGTCTTACCTGGGGGAATCTTTCAGTAACTACACTAAGCAGTTCAGGTCTCCATCCATATACATTGTACAATTCCCACTGATGAACATCATCTTCCATTACCTGCCAATCTTCTAAATCGCCATGAATGGTTTGTATAATTGAGGAATTGACTTCTGGTTGATGGACTGCTGATGGCACAAGCACCATTTCATGGCAATTGTGAACCAACACTACATCAACAAAAGATGTTGCTTTGATAGAATCATTTTCAAAAAGTGAGGTCAAGTCAGCTGCAGAAACCGTTTTCCCAGTCTCAATACACCCCATCTCAATTATTTGCTTACCAGATTGATCACTGATAGTGTAAGTATAAAAATGACTACCAATTTCAATACACAACTTTTTATCAGCTACTGTTTGTGCTGCAGCAGTTGAACGCAATGATAAAACTTGTTGTGTTTGTGTGTAAGACATTTTTACAAATTTAATGCATTTAAGGTTTACGTGCATGGCAAATAACGTAGGTTTGCACTGCAAAATGATGGAATGAACACAGGGGATCAGTTAAAATTAAATACCAGTTATGCGCAAATTCTACAGATGGCTTTACCCATCAGCTTTGCCATACTTGTACCACAATTCAACTTCCTGATCAACAGTATTTTCCTTTCGCAATTAGGTGAAGGCTTCATCGGTGCTTCTGGAATTACAGGAGTGTATTACCTCATTTTTTCAGTAATTGGTTTTGGCTTAAATAATGGCCTTCAAGCATTGATTTCTAGAAGAGCCGGACAAGACCGAATTAATGAAATTGGTGCTCTATTTACCCAAAGTATATTCATTACCATGAGTATTGCTTTGCTGGGTATTTTGGCAACCTATACCATTGCACCTTTCATTTTTGAAAACTTTACTGACCCTGTTTTAGAAACAAAAGCAATGGGTTTCTTGTCCATCAGAATTTGGGGACTCCCCTTTTTGTATCTCTATCAAATGAGAAATGCCTTATTGGTAGGAACCAACCAAAGTAAACTGCTAATTTGGGGTACCTTGGCCGAAACCATTACCAATGTTGTTTTGGATTATGGACTCATTTTCGGAAATCTTGGATTACCTGCGTTGGGTTTCAATGGTGCAGCTTATGCAAGTGTGATAGCTGAATTTATAGGTATGGTGGTTGTATTTGCCATCATCAGTGGCAAAGGGATGGGTAAAAAATTTGGCTTATTTGCAAACTTTCATTTTGATTGGACTACCACCAAAACAATTCTCATTCAATCTTCTCCCTTGGTATTGCAATATGCTATCAGCATCATCAGTTGGGAATTCTTTTTTATACTGGTATCTCACGATGGTGCATTGGCACTGGATATTAGTCAGCTAATGCGACTGGTATTTGGCTTCTGTGGTATCTTTATCTGGGCTTTTGCTGCCACTTCAAACACCATGGTCTCTAACATAATTGGTCAGGGCTTACATTCAAATGTTCTCCCATTAATTAAACGAATCATCTTGCTGAGTGTAGGATCTTCTTTTGTCATTTTTCTTCCACTTCAATTATTTACAAAAGAAATTTTGTCGCTTTTCAACACCAATGAAGCATTCTTGGAATTAGGTGTGCCTGTCCTCAGAATTGTAGGTTTTGCGATCCTTTTGATGTCTGTTTCTACCGTATGCCTTAATGCAGTAACCGGCACAGGCAATACAAGAATTAACCTGATGATTGAAATTATCACTATTATTCTATACTGCATTTACATCTACATGGTCATGCATGTATACAATCTACCCATAACATGGGGATGGGGATCTGAATGGCTCTATTGGTCGAGCATTCTAATCATGTCGCTTACCTACTTATTAAGTGGCAAATGGAACAATGCGAGAAGTCGTTCAGTATAATCTAACTGAATTATTCAGCAGAAGATGATGAAGATGCAGCTTTCTTTTTAGCTGTTTTTGGAGCGATTACCATGAGCATTCGCTTACCTTCTAATTTTGGCAAACCTTCAACCTGTCCGATTTCAGCTAATCTTTCAGCAAATTTTAGGAGCACCAATTCACCTCTTTCTTTGAACATGATAGCACGACCTTTGAATTGTACATAGGCTTTCACCTTGTTACCTTCTTTCAAAAAGTTTTCAGCATGTCTAGCTTTGAAATCAAAGTCGTGATCATCAGTACCTGGCGTGAATCTAATTTCTTTTAGTTCGGCAGATTTGCTCTTGGCCTTCATCTCTTTTTCCTTCCTCTTTTTGTCATAGAGGAATTTGTTATAGTCGATGATTTTACAAACAGGGGGATCGGCTTGTGGAGAGATTTCCACCAAATCTAATTCCAACTGCTGGGCCATTCTTAATGCATCTTGCGTAGAATAGACACCCATTGTTACGTTGTCACCCACAAGTCGAACTTGTGGTACACGAATAAAATGATTGATTCGGTGTTCAGCTTCTTTTCTTACTTGAAATCTACCACCACCGGGGCGATTAAATGGTCTGTTTGGTAATGCCATAGTCTTTTTAGGAGGCCCTTAACGGCAAAGGGCAGCTTCCATTCATTGTAGTTTTATATTAAATGTTTTGCCGATTTTTAATTTCCGATGTTAAGGTAGACAATATTTCTGAAACAGCACATTGTCCCATATCACCTTTACCCTGTCTTCTTACTGAAACCGAGTTTTCGGTCTGCTCTTTTTCACCAATAACCAACATGTAAGGGATTTTCATTAACTCAGTATCCCTGATTTTCTTACCGACTTTCTCTCCTCTATCATCAACCTCAGAACGTATTCCTACTTCCAATAACTGTTGGTTAACCTGACGCGCATATGCGTTAAACTTATCACTGATTGGCAATATTTTTACCTGTAAAGGCGCCAACCAAACAGGGAACTTACCAGCATAATGCTCCAACAAGAAACCAATAAAACGCTCATGGGTTCCTAATGGTGCTCTATGAATGATCAATGGGGTTTCAGCTTGATTATCTTTGTTTGTATACTGAAGTCCAAATCTTCTTCCTTGAGCAAAATCAACCTGATTGGTAGCTAAGGTGAACTCACGTCCAATAGCACTCCAAATTTGAACGTCGATTTTTGGTCCATAAAATGCTCCTTCATCAGGCACTTCCACAAATGGGATGTTTGACTCAATCAACACTTTTCTTACCATTTCTTCTGTCTCTTTCCACAATTCAGGCTCATTGATATACTTCTGTCCCAATTTTGCCGGATCGTGCAAACTGAGTCGCATTACATATTTATCAATACCAAAAATGTTGAAGTACTTGATGTACATATCATTTACAGCTCTGAACTCATTGGCGAAATCTTCTTTCGAGCAATAGATATGTGCATCGTTCATGTGCAAACACCTAACCCTCATCAATCCAAATAATTCACCACTTTGTTCATAACGGTAACAGGTTCCGTATTCGGCTAATCTTAGTGGCAAATCTTTATAACTCCTGCTTTCAGCAGAGAAGATTTTATGGTGATGCGGACAGTTCATTGCCTTGAGATAATACTTAACACCCTCAAGTTCCATTGGAGGATACATACTGTCTTGGTAATATGGAAGGTGACCACTAGTGAGGTACATGCTTTCCTTCGCAATATGAGGGGTTACAACCCTTTTATAACCAGCAGCAGATTCTGTCTCTTTTGCTAATCTTTCCAATTCTTCAATAACAACTGTACCATTGGGCATCCAGAGCGGAAGACCTGGACCTACATCATCGTCAAAAGTGAAAATACCGAGCTCTTTACCCAACTTACGGTGATCCCTTTTTTTGGCCTCCTCAAGCATCTGTAGATGCTCATCAAGTTCTTTTTGGTTAGGGAAAGTAACACCGTACACACGGGTTAATTGTTTATTCTTTTCATCGCCTTTCCAATAAGCGCCAGCGATAGAAGTAAGTTTAATGGCTTTGATGAGTCCCGTATGTGGAATATGTGGTCCGCGACAAAGATCAGTGAACTCACCCTGTGTATAAAAGGTAATCTCACCATCTTGTAAACCTGCAAGCAAGTCTAATTTATACTCATCCCC
The DNA here is from genome assembly GCA_041156925.1 of Bacteroidota bacterium. Taxonomy (GTDB): domain Bacteria; phylum Bacteroidota; class Bacteroidia; order Chitinophagales; family Chitinophagaceae; genus Pollutibacter. The sequence continues at coordinate 5,711 of JBEBDP010000137.1, forward strand.
CTTTTCAGTGAAATAGGCAATGGCATCTGATTTACTGATTTCTTTTTTGATGTAGGGTGAATTCTTTGCTGCGAGTTCATTCATCTTTTTCTCCAGAGACAGTAAATTCTCCTCAGAGATATGTCTGCCACCAAGATCCATGTCATAATAAAAACCTTTGTCAACTGCTGGTCCAACCCAGAATTTAACCCCTGGAAACAAGGATTCTACTGCTTCAGCCAACAAGTGTGCAGATGAATGCCAAAAAGTAGATTTTCCTTCTGTATCATCCCACGTATGTAATTTTAATGCAATGTCATTGTTTAAAGGAGTGGAAGCATCACATACTACTCCATCTACGGAAGCAGCTATAACTTTCTTTGCCAAACCTTCTGAAATGGACTTGGCAATCGCCATTGGCGTTATGCCTTTTTCATAGGTCCTGACCGCACCATCTGGAAATCTTACATTAATCATCTTATCAGCTGATTGTTTTAAATACAAATCGTTTGCAAATTTAACGAACTATTGGGTAAGCCCCTATTGAATTCAGAATAATTTAGCGAGTTGAATAAAAAAGTAGGATTTGATTAGAATTTTACCCCTTTTTTCTTTCTGGAAACAATTTTCGAACACACAACTGTATACCCGTGTATTGGTTGTGGGGCTTCTCTTATTTTCTGCTGCTACCCCATTGGCTGCACAAAATATAAGCGGACAATGGATTGGTAAATTCACTTCTGAAGAGGATCCTGGTGGTGGAGGAACCGACTATGTACTCGAAATAGAATCTAATGGTGGTCAGCTTTCTGGTTATTCATATACCTATTTTTCAATTGCCGGTAAGCGTTATTTTGTCATTTGTCGATTAAAAGGCAGTTATGACAAGGGAAGTAAATCTATGGTGATTAACGAAGTAGAAACAGTAAAAACAAATACCCCACCTGATTTTGAAAATTGCCACCAATCTCATCAACTCACTTACCTCAAACAAAAAGACAAAGAGTCATTGATTGGAAAATGGAAGCCAGCTGAAAAAGGAAGTACTTGCGGTAAGGGTTTTACCGAATTAGAAAGAAAAGCTTTGGTAAAAGAAAAAACAACCAAAACTGAAGAGGAAACTAAAAAAGCTTCAGTACAAAAATCAACTCCAGACAAAAAAGAAGTTGTGCAAGCAAAACCAACTCCTCCTGCTACCTCACCAATAAAAAAGACAAGCCCAACTACCGTTCAAACAGCTCCAAAGAAACCTGCTACCACACAGAAAACAATTGAAAAAAATACCCCACCAAAAGCTGAAACAAAAAATATAATCACTGAAGAACCCCCAGTGTCAGCACCACCAAAAGTTGCACAGCAATCGGTGAAGGATAACTACAACGAAAAAAAGAATAGTGATAAATCTGCCTTACCAATAGAAAGTGCCAAGGCAAAAAACATGTCCGATAATGCCAAGGAGAAAATGTCAAAACGGACTTACCAGGTCATCAAAGTTATTGAAGTTACTCAGCCTACAATTAAAGTAGATATTTATGACAATGGTCAAGTTGATGGTGATGTGGTGTCGATTTATCTGAATGAAAAACAACTTGTGTCATCGAAAATGCTAACTGCACAACCAATTACATTGCAGATTCAAGTTGATGATAAAGAAGAAATTTACGACCTCATCATGTATGCAGAAAGCTTAGGTTCAATTCCACCTAACACCGCATTGATGATTGTAACTACACCAACTCAACGTTACGAAATCAACATCTCCTCCAACGAACAAACTAGTGGTGCTATTCGCTTTAAATTCAAGAAGTAATTTTTAGAATTTAAAATTATAGGTAACTGATGGTATCACAGGAAACAAGGATACTTGTTTTGCTTGAACTTGTAAAGTACCATCAAACGCACTGCCCGTCTGATCAAAATAGAAGAAATAAGGGTTTCTTCTACTATAGGCGTTATAGATACTAAAATTCCAACTGCTTGAAACTTTCCTTTGCTTTTTTGGAACAGGCGTATATGTTGCAGAGAAATCTAAACGGTGATAAGAAGGCAATCTATATTGATTGATATTGCTGTATTGTTGGGTCAACACTCCTTCAATCAAATAAAATTTTTCGGGTAATGAAGCAGCATTTCCAGAAGCATA
>JBEBDP010000138.1:0-4219 GCA_041156925.1 Bacteroidota bacterium
TGGTTCACCTGAAAGACTACCCCACTGCTACCAAGCATCCATGGGAATTTCCGCATCACCTGAAAATGCCCCGGAAAGTACTGGATGAAAATCCCGTTGTATCCAGATGCTATGCATTCAGCGAGGCCACAGAACATTTTTTTGTAAAAGATACAGAGCACCCCTATGTACAGGAGAAGCCATATGATTGGATTCGCGGTTATCAGGTGGGTGGCAAGTCACTTTTATGGGCAAGACAAACACAACGATGGAGTAAATATGATTTTGAAGGTCCTGGCAGAGATGGATTTGCTGTTGACTGGCCCATTCGCTATGATGATCTTGCTCCTTGGTATGCGCATGTAGAAAAGTTTGCTGGCATCAGTGGCAATAAAGATGGTATCGAAACTTTACCTGACAGCGAATCGCTTCCTGCCTGGGAGATGAACTGTGTAGAGACAAGACTTGCTTCAAAAATTATGTCGCAATACAAAGATCGTTTTGTGGTTCAGGGTAGATGCGCACATTTGACCAAGCCCAATCCTATTCACCTAGAGCAAGGAAGATCACAATGTCAAGCGCGGACTTTATGCGAAAGAGGTTGTCCCTTTGGAGGATACTTCAGTTCCAATTCGTCAACTATCCCATGGGCATTGAAAACCGGCAACTTAAAAATTGCACCTAACACCATAGTCCATTCTATAATCTATGATGAAAAAACAGGTAAGGCAAGTGGTGTAAGAGTCATTGATGCAGTTACAAAAGAAGCTACTGAATATTTTGCGAAAATTATTTTTGTGAATGCGGCTTGCCTGAATACAAATCTCATTTTATTGAACTCAACATCTAGTCGTTTTCCAAATGGATTAGGAAATGACAATGGCTTATTAGGGAAATATGTAGCCTTCCATAATTATAGAGGAACAGTTAGCGCTGCTTATGATGGTCCGGAAGACAAATATTATTATGGCAGAAGGCCAACACAACCGATGATGCCGAATTTCAGAAACGTCTACAAACAAGAAACTGATTTCTTACGCGGCTATATGGTATTTTATGGAGCTGATAGATCTGTCGGCAGTTATGATGGCATAGGAGCACCACTCAAGGATGCAGCATCGGAACCCGGACCATGGAACATCAGCATGATGATGCAAGGAGAAACCATTCCTAAAGAAACTAATCATGTCCGTTTAAGCAAAGACCAATTGGATCCATGGGGTATTCCTCAATTAATTACATCGATCGATTATGACGATAACGATGTTAAGTCGATGAAAGACTTTTTGAATACTGCATCAGAGATGTTAGACAAAGCAGGGTGTACAAATATTCAGCAACATGATAGCAAACAGGCACCTGGACTAGATATTCATGAAATGGGCGGTGTACGGATGGGTCATGATCCTAAAACTTCACTGTTGGATAAATGGAATGCCATGCACGAGTGTAAGAATGTATTCGTTACTGATGGTGCCAGCATGACATCGACCAGCACACAAAATCCATCACTTACATTTATGGCATTGACAGCTAGAGCTGCTAACCATGCAGTAGAACAATTAAAGAAAGGAGAACTTTAAATTTTAAATTTTTTTCTTTACCTGACCAATACTTTTAAGGTAGATTGACGAGCGCCATTTTGGATATTGACAACATAAATTCCCTTTGTCAAATTTTGGGTATTGAATGTTGCCTTTATTTTTCCATCAACTGGCATTCCTTTATATGAAGATGTGCTTCTACCCTGCAGATCAACCAAAGTCAAAGAAGTTTTCACATCTGTTAGCCCATCAACAAAAATCTGCAATTCAAATCCAGATTGTATGACCTTATTTTTAAACGGCGATTTTTCTTCAAGTGAATAGCCATTGTTTAAACCGCTATTAGAAATAGCCTGACTGAACATATATTCAGTAATCACAGGATAATGATCAGAGGTTGTTGTTCCATAACTAGGAATTAGCGATTCCATTTCTGTTCTCAATATTCTTGCTGAATTCGCAACATAAAAGCGATTCATTTCATCTGAAATTGTAACGTGATCAATTACATCTGGATAATTAACCGTAGATCTTTGTCCCGCTAAACTCAAAGGCAAAGTCACATTAACAAAACTAGGCTCAGTTAAGAAGGAAGAATAGGATGACGTAATATCAGGTGCAATCTGTGTTGTAATTGTCCTATCCAAATCGTCGTTATAGTCGCCTAAAACAATCCAATTACCCGTTGGATTTCTCAAAACCAAAGTGTCTCTCAATTCTGTAGCGGCAGCTTTTCTTCTGTTGTAAGATGTAATAAAATCTGCTGTATTTGCTTTAGCATGAATCGCTATAAACTGTACTCGATTGGTTATTCCATTTGATAAAACATCTGCTTCCATCAAGAATGGGAATCTGCCGTTGCTCCAATTATAGGATGCATTCGGGCTCCCACCTACCCTCATCACACCCCGATGATTCAATCTTGTTACTGTACTTGTCTTATAGACAAAGGCTAATTTTTGATCACTCCTACAGCCGGTTGCATTTGTACTAGCAGAACAAAAATCAGCTAAAATAAACGCATAGCCTGGCATTGCGTTAACAACTGCTTGGAGGTTGGTTATATTAACAATTTCACCCAAAGCATAGACATCTGCATTCATTTGTTGCATTGCCCTCAAAACATTTGATTGCTGTAAGTTATTGTCTGTTGGACCCAATGAGCCACCAAACCACTCTATATTCCAGTTAACCACTTTAAATGTGGAACCCACAATTGCATTTGCAGTTGTAAATGACCAGCTACTTGAAGCATTAATACCTGCAAATGCATTATTACTTGCATCTCTAAAAGATCCTGATGGGATTTCAACCCAATATTGTGTTCCGGCTGCTAGTCCACTGTATGGTATAGTTGCAACATTATTTGCAATTGTAACATTTGCATTCGCAACAGGTATTGTGGCTGCAATACTATTGTCACTTACTCTTTTGATCAAAATATCACCAATACCTTTAACCACATTTTCATTGAAAGACATGGTAAGGTTTCCAGAAGTTGGTTGACTATTGCTTCCATTTAATGGAGTAAGACTACTGATAATTGGTGGACTCAAATCTACAGTTGATGCTCCAAAAGAGATACTTAGATCATCAATAGCAAGACCATCCTCAGCTCCTGTTGCATCAAACTCTTTCCATTTTAAAAAGAAAACAGTATTGGCAGGTATAGAGAGCCCATTAATTGTAAACTGTAATGCACGTCTATTAGCAGTCTGATTACCATTCTTAGCCCCAATACTCGTTGTGGTTGGTGCTAAAAAATCGAGCTCATTAATATCAACCCAGGTTCCATTTGACAATGATGTAGCATTAGAACTATATTGCACATCTATCTTGTCTTGCCTATTTACAGCACCTGTTCTCCACAGCTCTCCTGTGTATCTTACAACTAAAGAAGTCAAAGTTTGTCCTGTACTATTTCTAAACGAAACACCAAATTGCGAACTTAAAGTGCTAGAGCCTAGCATACCCAATGCTCTATCAGTATTAGTGCCTGTCCCATAACTATAAGTATCTCCAGTAGTTGATGTACCAGCATTTGCAGTTATAAGTGTATTTACGTTTGTTCCTGTTTCCAATAATGTCCAGCCAAGAGGTAGAACAGAACTTGTACCCCTAACATTAAGTGTATTAAAATTTTGAGCATAAACTGTTGCTGTACTAGTCAAATTAAATTGTCCGTAACTAGTAAAAACAGATAGCACTGAGGCCAATAAAATAATTCCTTTTTTCATGAGCTAGTTTTGGTGAGCTGCTCATAGGATATAGATTTGGATTTGAAGATATGCCTTAGAAAGGCAGACTATATATTTTGTTTAAAACCTTCTAGGAGGTCTTCTATCAAACCCACCGCCAGAAGGACCAGAAGGACGATTACGGTTTTGACCGCCGCCACCTGAAGGTCTGTCTTCAGCTGCCTTAACTACCAAAGGCTTTTTACCCAATGAAATATCGTTGAGGTTTTCAATTGCATCCATAGCTTCCTCTTTGTTGGGCATATCAACGAAAGCGAATCCTCTACTTTTACCAGTTTCGCGATCCATGGCAACTTTAGCTGATTTAACTTCACCAAATTTTTCAAATATCTCCATCAATTCAGCATCATCGAGATCATAGGGAAGTCCGGCAACAAAAATGTTCATAATGGGTAGTTTATGTGATAAAGTTAAAGATAAATCGGCATTATTTCACCC
>JBEBDP010000139.1:0-7971 GCA_041156925.1 Bacteroidota bacterium
AGCGCAACATAAAGCTCAATACAAGCAACGGCTGCAGCGCCAGCACCATTAACCAATATCTTGATGTCCTCAATATTTTTTTCCTGCAATTCTAATGCATTGAGTAATGCTGCTGCACTGATGATGGCAGTTCCGTGTTGATCATCGTGCATCACAGGAATATTCATTTCCTCTTTCAGTCTTTTTTCGATGTAGAAACACTCAGGAGCTTTGATATCTTCTAAGTTGACGCCACCGAAAGTTGGTTGTAATGCTTTTACAATTTCAACAAACTTGACGGGATCCTTTTCATCAATTTCTATATCGAATACATCTATGTCTGCAAAGATTTTGAACAATACTCCTTTTCCCTCCATCACTGGCTTTCCAGCTTCCGGTCCGATATCGCCTAATCCAAGTACTGCTGTTCCATTACTGATTACTGCAACAAGGTTTCCTTTTGCAGTGTATTTGTATACATTTTCAATATCATCATAAATTTCCTTACAAGGTTCGGCAACTCCAGGGGAGTAGGCTAATGAAAGATCTCTCTGTGTCTTTGCTTCTTTTGTTGGAATAACTTCAATTTTTCCTGGCCTTCCTTTAGCATGATACTCTAAAGCCTGTTCTCTTCTAAGTTGTTTTTTTGGCATAAACATTCGTTTAATTAAACTATCCTCTTGCGCCTAAAAATGCCATCATACTGATGCCCATTTTTATGGCTTCTTCATCGATATCAAAAGTTGGAGTATGCACTCCAGAAATAATTCCTTTTTTTATATTGCCTGTACCTAGCCTGTAAAAACATCCAGGTATTTCCTGGGTATAATACCCAAAATCTTCTGCACCTAAGCTTATTTCAGCCTCCCCAACATGTTCATCTCCAATTAATGTTTTAGCTAGACTTCTTGCTGTTTCGGTGGTTGTATGATCATTAATAACAGAAGGGTACCCAACACTGATATCCAAGTCAACCTCGGCTCCATTTGCTTGAGCAGTACTTTCTATGATTGTACGAATTCTATCATGTGCTTCAAATCTCCATTTTTCATCCATTGCTCTAAATGTCCCCATCATCTTAACCTCAGATGGAATCACATTGGTTGTGAAACCACCTTGAATGGAACATATTGAAAGCACTGAAGGGGAAAGTGGATTGTTGTTTCTGCTGATGAGTTGCTGAAGTGCATTCACGATCTGTGCTGCAGTCAAAATTGTATCTGCAGTAAGGTTTGGTTTAGCAGCATGACCGCCCTTACCTTTTACAGTAATATAAATTTCATCTGCACTTGCCATCACCTTGCCAGATGCAAAATTCATTCTGCCAATTTCTAGCTGTGGGTGAACATGCTGGCCATAAATTCTTTGTGGAACAGGATTTTTTAAAACACCTTCTTTGATAAGAATACTGGCACCACCAGGATTTTTTTCTTCGCCTGGCTGAAAGATCAATTTGATTGTGCCATCCCACTCATCTTTCAATTCATGTAAAATTCTTGCGGCACCTAACAAGCAAGTGGTATGAACATCATGCCCGCAAGCATGCATAACACCATCTTTTGTAGATGCATAAGGCACATTATTCTCTTCTTGAATAGGGAGTGCATCCATATCAGCACGAAGTGCAATGATTCTATCTGAGGGCCTACCTTGTATCAAGCCAATTACACCTGTTTCTCCCATAACAGTGAATGGGATACCCAATTTGGTCAATTGGGCTTGCACAAATTTTGAAGTTTCATATTCCTGAAAACTAAGTTCAGGATGTGCGTGCAAATATTGTCTAATTGAACGGTATTCTTCAAAATAGGAAGCAGCTAATGATTTGATGGTTGATTGAATCATATCAAGTTTATTGGTTATCCTCCAATTCTTTTTCTCCTCTAATTTCTATTTTGGACGGAACGATGATCATGTCTTTTCCAAAGGCCGACTCCAGTTCATTTTTTAATTTTTCGGCATCCTTGTAAGTTTTGAAATTACCAAACTGCACTTTAAAATTGGGAGATTGGTAATACAGGTAGGATTTTTGATCGGGGTAGTTTTTGAGCAACCTGGATTTTATATCCATGGCAACATCACGTTTGTTTGTTGTGATCATTAAAATACGGAAACCCTGAACTGTAAGTGTTCTGCCTTTGAATGCTTCTCCATTCAATTCAATTTGCTTCTCAACCAATACATCAACTCTAGGGTCGCGTGTCACATACGCACTTTTGCCGAACTGCGACCAGGCAGGGGAGTTGCTTAACAAAAGAGAAGCAACCAAGAGCAGGAGGATTGATGTTCGCATTTGCATGCTTTCCTTTTTTATTCTTGGTCTTTACCGTGACAAGCTTTGTATTTCTTGCCGCTTCCACATGGACAAGGATCGTTTCGGCCTACTTTGGGTCCAACTCTTACCGGTTCTGTTTTAACGGCTTGAGATGGATCATTGTATTGGTTTTCGGCGTCTATCAATTCTGGTCCGCTTTCTTCTCTCAATTCTTCTTTCCGCACTTTCATCTTACTCATATCGGTTCGCTGTGCGCGTCCCTCTTTTAGATTGGATGCACCGCTATCGACTGGTAATGCTGCATGGCAAAGGAAGGTCACAATTTCTTTGTTTACTTCTGCATCCATGTTGGAGAAAAGCTGGAAGGCAGTTTGCTTATAGATTACCAATGGATCTTTTTGCTCATAAACTGCAGTTTGTACACTCTGTTTAAGATCATCCATACTTCTTAAGTGCTCTTTCCAACTGTCGTCTATAATGGCAAGTGTAATTGTCTTTTCTAGTGATGAAACAAGGTCCATCCCTTTTGTACTTATGGCCTTATCAAGATTGGTTAATACATTCAATTGTTTTTTACCATCTGTCAAAGGAACAATTACATTCACAATATGACTTCCTTGTGTGAGTTTCACGTTTTGGAAAACAGGCAATGATTGTTTAGCCAACATAGCCTTTCTGCTGTTGTAATGATCAATTGCTTCTTTGTACAATTTATCAGCTAGAATGTTGGTATCGCCTTTTTCTATTTCTTCTTTTTGAATCTGACTGTCAATGCTGAAGTGCATAATGGCTGCCAGCTTGAATCCATCATAATCAGTTGTTCCTGCATATTGATTGATGATGTTCGACGCAACTGCATAGAATGCGTTATCAAGATCAAGTGCAAGTCTTTCACCAAATAAAGCATGCTGACGTTTTCCATAGATGACATTACGTTGCTTGTTCATTACGTCATCATACTCAAGTAATCTTTTTCTGATACCAAAGTTGTTTTCTTCAACTTTCTTTTGTGCTCTTTCAATACTCTTGGTAATCATGCTGTGCTGAATCACCTCGCCTTCTTTGTATCCCATTCTGTCCATCAGCGAAGCAATCCTGTCGCTTCCAAACATGCGCATCAAATCGTCTTCAAGTGAAACATAGAATTGAGAAGAACCTGGGTCACCTTGACGGCCAGCACGACCGCGCAATTGTCTATCAACACGTCTACTTTCATGACGTTCTGTACCAATGATGGCTAAGCCCCCTGCATCTTTAACGCCAGGACCTAATTTAATATCTGTACCCCTACCTGCCATGTTGGTAGCAATAGTTACATTACCTGCTAAACCTGCTTCGGCAACAACCTGTGCCTCTCTCGCATGTTGTTTAGCGTTCAATACGTTGTGCGGAATTTTTTTCTGCTGAAGCATTCTTCCAAGAAGTTCAGAAACCTCTACTGAAGTTGTACCAACAAGTATGGGCCTACCTGCATTCCTTAGTATTTCAATCTCATCAATTACTGCCTTGAATTTTTCACGCTTGGTTTTAAAAACCAAGTCTTCCTGATCTTTTCTAACCAGCGATAAGTTAGTAGGGATACTAACTACATCAAGTTTGTAGATATTCCAAAGTTCTGCAGCTTCAGTTTCTGCTGTACCAGTCATACCTGCCAGCTTGTGGTACATTCTGAAATAGTTCTGAAGTGTTACAGTGGCATAGGTCTGGGTTGCAGCCTCAATCTTCACATTTTCTTTTGCTTCAATTGCTTGGTGAAGGCCATCGCTATAACGTCTGCCTTCCATGATCCTACCAGTCTGCTCATCAACAATTTTAACAAGTCCCTCCATTACCACATATTCAACATCTTTCTCAAAAAGTGTATAGGCCTTGAGTAACTGTTGGATGGTATGGATTCTATCTGCCTTTAAAGAATATTCTTGTAGTAGATTTTCTTTCTGACTGATTTTTTCATCTACTGATAATTCGCCCTTTTCAATTTCAGCTAATGCTACAGATAAATCTGGGAGTAAAAAGAAATTAGGATCTTCTCCATTCTTGGTGATGTAGTGAAGACCTTTATCAGTTAGTTCAACCGAATTGTTTTTTTCATCGATGTGGAAATACAATTCTTCGTCAACCTCAGGCATGTGTTTTTGCTGCTCTGAGAGAAAATAGTTTTCTGCTTTTTGCAATTTCACTTTAATGCCAGGCTCACTCAAGTACTTGATTAAAGCAGTATTTTTTGGTAAACCCCTGAAAGCACGCATGAGGTGAATGCCACCATCTTGTGGGCCATCCTTTCCTTCAGTGATTAATTTTTTGGCTTCTAGTAATGATTTTGAAACGACTTGTTTCTGTACTTCTACCAATTGTTGTATTCTTGGCTTGTGCAGATGAAATTGCTGATCGTCTCCTTTTGCAACTGGTCCCGAAATAATCAACGGAGTTCTTGCATCATCAATCAATACGCTATCTACCTCATCTACCATGGCAAAATGGTGACTGCGTTGTACCATTTCGTCAGGAGAGTGAACCATGTTATCTCTTAAATAATCGAATCCAAATTCGTTGTTTGTCCCGTAGGTAATATCAGCCCAATAGGCCTTTCTTCTTGCATCTGAATGTGGTTGATGTTTATCGATACAATCAACAGATAGACCTAACCATTCAAACAATGTTCCATTCCATTCAGAGTCACGTTTAGCTAGGTAATCATTGACAGTTACGATGTGAACACCTTCACCTGCTAAGGCATTGAGGTAAGCCGGAAGTGTTGACACCAAGGTCTTACCCTCACCAGTTGCCATCTCAGCAATTTTACCTTGGTGAAGAACAGTACCACCAATCAGCTGAACATCATAATGAACCATGTTCCAATTGACTAGACTTCCTGCTGCCATCCAACTGGTTTGAAAAACAGCATCGTTACCATTGATTTTTACGTAATCTTTTTTTACGCTCAATTCACGATCGAGATCAGTTGCGGTTGCAACAAGTGTTTCATTTTCCTTGAATCTTCGTCCCGCTTCTTTCACCACAGCAAAAGCTTCAGGTAGGATTTTTTCAAGGATTTCCTCTATTTGCTGATTTCTCTTTTTCTTGAGCTCATCAATGGCTTTGTAAAGGTCGTCTCGTCCAATAATATCTTCTACGGGCAGTTGTTCGGCCTGCTCATTGAGGGACTTGATATTGTTATCGATCTCAACCAGGTATTCTTTTATTCTTCCCTTAAACTCTACAGTTTTTGCTCTGAGTTGGTCGTTGGTAAGCGACTGGTAAGATTCAAAATGGTTATTGATTATACCTACTAGGGGACTAATTGCTTTAACGTCTTTTTCCGACTTACTTCCTCCAAATATTCCTGACAAAAATTTAAACATGTTCTTCGGTTCTTGCTAAGGGGTCAAAATTAACTCATTTATGCTGAAAATCCCCAGAAATCACCCCTTTGTGGTCACTCTGGTGAACCGCTTATCCTATTCTTTGTTTGGGACCGAAAGCATTTGACTAACTTTGCCGTCCAATTACCGATTTTAAGCTTATGAAACGTATAATTTTCTTGTTTTTTAGTGTGTTAAGTCTTGGTTTTGAAGGGTTTACGCAAGAGGGCTTTCAGGTAAACGGTCGTTTAATCGATACTTTAGGCAACCCTATCGCACGAGCAACTGTCGGGGTATATATTGCAGGTGGGAAAGATACCATCAAAACCCTTTCCAATAATGTGGGTTTCTTCCTCATAAAAGGGATCCCTCAACGCAAGTTTGTACTGTCAATTTCTAGCCTAGGTTATGGTACCAAGTTAAAAGCTTATACCGTTCCGGAAGGTGAGGAAGTACTAAAATTAGACTCCATTAAGTTGTTACCTGAGTACAGCAATCTCCAAGAGATTGTAATCAGCACTCCTCCAATCATTGTAAAGGAAGATACTGTAGAGTACAAAGCCGACTCCTTCAGGTTGAAGCCCAATGCAATGGTAGAAGATCTTTTGAAAAAAATGCCAGGTATTGAAGTCGATAAAAACGGTAATATAACTGCACAAGGAAAAACTGTATCTAAGGTAAGAGTAAATGGAAAGGATTTTTTCAGTAATGATCCAAAAGCTGCAACACAACAGCTTTCTGCTGATATGATCGACAAAGTGCAAGTCATAGATGACTACGGTGATCTTGCCAATGTTTCTGGAATCAAAGATGGTGAGCCGGATAAAATTCTTAATCTACAATTAAAGAAGGATAGAAATAAAGGAGTGTTTACCCGGACAGTAGTTGGAGGTGGTACTGATGATCGTTATGCTGCTACTGCTAATGTGAACATGTTTAACAACGAGACGCAATTATCTGTATTTGGTGGTGCGAATAACAACAACACAAGCACATTTAATTTTGATGGTGGTGCTAGTAGCGGAGGTAATAATTTTGGAGGTGGTGGAGGTGGAAACCGTGCCTTCCAAGTGAATGTTGGTGGAAATAACCAAGGGGGAATTGGTGGTGAAGAGGGACTGCGTGTGAGTAATTCTTTGGGAATGAATTTTAGAAATGACTTCAAAGAAAAGAAAGGTTCTATTTATGGAAATTACAGTTATTCATCACGTGAGACTGACGTAAGACGTGATGTTGCTTCTCAAAACTTTTTTGAAAGCACTAAATTTTTGAATAACCAGAATACGCAATCACTGAGCAATTCTCGCAACCATAGAGCTTCTATCAATCTTGAGTGGAACATAGACTCATTTAATTACATCAAGTTTGTGCCAGAATTTACCATGAGGGATAATGATAGCAAATCATTCTCGGACTTTGGTTATTTGAGGAATGACATTGATCTTACCAGTGATGGTACCAATGATGACACATCATATTCTAAGTCGCCTAATTTTTCAGGAAACCTACTCTTTAACCATAAGTTCAAAAAACGCGGAAGAAATCTTTCTGTCAATATAGGTGGGGGTATAAATTCTACTGATGGTGAATCAGAGAAAGTGAACATAACTAATAACTATTTCCCAAGACCATTCTCTGTGTTATTAGATCAGCAGGTTGTTACCAACAATAATTCAAACAATTATAGTATTCGTTTGAATTATTCAGAGCCCATCATGAAAGATAGGTTTATCGATTTGATTTATGCCTATTCAAGGTTTTATACCCGTAATGATAGAAATACTTCTGTATTAGATACAATAACTGGTAATTATTTATTCTCAGATCTTCTGAGCAACGAATTTGAAAATGATTTCATCAACCAGAGAATTGGAGCTAACCTTAGGACAGTTAAAAAGAAGTACAATTATTCTATTGGTGCAAGTGCTCAGCCTGTTGATCAGCGTGGAAAAACATTTAACAGTGTAGGAGAGACAGAATATGCGCCAATCAAGCGTTTGAATCTACTTCCTTCTGCCAACTTTGCTTACAATTTTACTAGAAACAAAACCTTGAGGTTCTTTTATAATGGTAATGCAAGACAACCTTCTTTCTCACAGTTGCAACCTGTAACTGACGTTTCCAATCCACAATACCAGACCAAGGGTAATCCTGAATTGAAGCCAGAGCAAGCGCATGTTTTCAGTATGTCGTTTAATAACCTCAACTTCTTGACTGGACAAACATTCTTTGTAGGTGCTAATTTTAATTTTGTCGATAATCAGATTGTTAACAACACCAAAAGACTAGGTCAAAATGGTAGTCAGCTTACAAGCTATGAAAATGTTGACGGGAATTATACAATAAGTGGTTTTT
>JBEBDP010000140.1:0-3065 GCA_041156925.1 Bacteroidota bacterium
GGACAAATACAAGAAGATAGTCCACTTCAAAATGGCTATGAAATTCTCAATAAATATTTTGATGAATTATTTGCTGCAAACAACAAGGTTGTTGCTTTTGGTGAAGATTTAGGTAAGATTGGTGATGTGAACCAGGGGTTTGCAGGGTTGCAACAAAAACATGGTGCGCACCGAATTTTTGATACAGGTATTCGTGAGCTGACCATCATGGGTAAAGGTGTTGGAATGGCTATGCGTGGTTTGAGGCCAATTGCAGAAATTCAGTATATAGATTATTTACTCTTTGGTTTGCAAATACTGAGTGATGATGCAGCAACCCTACATTTTAGATCTACTGGCAAGCAGGCTGCTCCGATAATTGTAAGAACCAGAGGCCATCGCTTAGAAGGTATTTGGCACAGTGGTTCTCCAATGGGTTTGATGATTAATGCATTGAAAGGTTTCAGAGTTTGTGTACCAAGGAACATGGTACAAGCGATTGGTTTTTATAATTCCTTGTTGGAAGAAAAAAATCCAGGTATCGTTGTTGAATGTTTGAATGGTTATCGACTAAAAGAAAAAACTCCGGCAAATCTGCTTTCTTATAAATTACCATTTGGTGTGCCAGAAATAGTTCGTGAAGGTGCTGATATCACACTTGTGTCTTATGGCTCAACATTAAGAATTGTTGAAGAAGCAGCTGCTTTCCTAGCTGAGCAAGGCATTGATTGTGAAATAATTGATGTGCAGACCTTGTTGCCTTTTGATATCAATCATAAGATTGTAGCGTCATTGAAAAAGACCAATCGCATTTTGTTTGTGGATGAAGACGTTCCAGGAGGTGCTACTTCATTTATGTTCTCTGAGGTGATGGATAAGCAAGGTGGTTATCGTTGGTTGGATGCTGCTCCTAAAATACTTTGTGCGCAATCACACCGACCAACATATGGTAGTGATGGGGATTATTTCTCAAAGCCCAATGCAGAAGATATTATCAATAAGGTGGAAGAGATAATGGCTGAATAAGCTAGTCTAAAAACCTATCCTCATAGTTGGGATGCATTACAAAACAAGTTTTGTTTTTTCCAAACCATTTGTATCTATTTTTACCAATAAGGCCATAGATGTAATCTCTGATGAATGCAGGGACCAATAAAAAAATACTAAATAAAGTCCAAGGAAAGGATAACTGTCCTGCTATTTTGATTACTGCTGTAGAACGATAAAAAAGAATTCCATTATTGTAAAATACTACAGTCGATTCTTGCGAAGCTGATGAACCAATAGAAATTGATTTACTTGTAGCACCTGAGAGCGGTGCGAATTTTAGTCGGTTTTTTTTATCAGCTTTTAGTAAAAAAATAATTGTCTTTGAACAAAGCACACAATCTCCATCGTAAAAAACGATACGATTGTTATCTGGTGCTTGTTGTAGCAGACTTATTTATTTGAGGTTGTGGAATACTTTTTGAACATCTTCGTCTTGCTCCAGTTTGTCCACAAGCTTGAGTACTTCCTGAGCTTTTTCTTCATCAAGTTCAACCGTTGTTGTAGGAATCCACTCAACTTCCGCACTTAGTGGGTTGAGGTTTTTTTCTTCCAATGCTTTTTGCATGTTACCGAAATCGCCGAATGCACAACGGACAACTAAAACTTCTTCACCGTCGTCGTTGGTGCTTTCACCTAATTCTTCCAGTCCAAAATCAATAAGCTCCAGTTCAAGGTCTTCTTGGTTGAGACCTTCATTTTTTAATTTAAAGACACCCATTTTCTTGAACTGAAAGCTAACGCTACCGCTGTTGCCAAGGGCGCCATTGCCTTTATTAAAGTGTGCCTTGATATTGGCGACTGTTCTTACGTGATTATCTGTTGCTGTTTCTACCAATACTGCAACACCATGGGGAGCATAGCCTTCATATAGAATTTCTTCAAAGTTCTCCATTTCCTTACCCATCGCCCTTTTGATGGCGGCTTCAACCCTGTCTTTAGGCATGTTAACGCTCTTGGCGTTTTGCATACAGCGGCGAAGAGCTGGATTGGTGTTGGAATCTGGACCTCCTGCTTTTACTGCAATGGCAATTTCTTTTCCAATTCTTGAGAATTGTTTTGCCATTTTGTCCCAACGTGCGAACATAGTCGACTTCCTAACTTCAAATATCCTTCCCATAGTTTCAATTAATGAAAGGCAAAGTTAAGGATTGCTGGCAGATTTGGAAACCTTAGGCATACGCTTATATTTCTCAATAGAAGTACTTCCATTGGTATCTGATACGATCGTTTGTGTGAAGCTGTCTTCACTATCACGGGTCAGATTGATTCTAATGGGTACTCCTCTCACAGCAGGGTAGCTGCAGAATATATTGGTTTCAATTATTTCTGTATTTTCTATTTTGAAGTCGCCAAAGCCAAATCCTTTTTTAGGAGCCTTTGTTTCAGGATCTAAGAAATATTGAACAAACATAAAATACCCGCTTTGGAATATTTTATATTGGTCCCTTTTGAATCTTGCAGTATCTCCGTTGGTAACTGAAATATATTCTTCAAGTTTCCAAACGCCATCCATATCCGAACTTCCTTTAAAGTTTATCTTGTAATAATCTTCTACAAGTCGGTTAGGTACTCCGGCAATCATGATCTCAGGAATGATTTGTTTATAGCCTGCATCATGTGGTTCAATCAATAGATCAAAAGAACGACTGCTGTCAAGTAAGCCTGTGCTAAAGATATTGTGTTCAACTAGTTTTTTGCCATCAAAAGTATAATAGCCAAATCCAAAAGAAGAGGTTGTGTCTTCTCTCATGTTGGTGAAAGCATAATATTCATCAGTATATACTTTTCTTTGTTCCGCATGGTCAATTACATTTTCTACACCATTGGCAGTAAATACCTGGGATTGCATGGTATACCAACCAGCTATTCCGTTTCCTGTATCTTTTGACCCTCCACAACCCATTATCAATATTGCAGTTGCAGACAAAAGTAGAGCCCAGACTTTCGAATTCTTCATTTTAAATTTTTATTAAATTCTGCCAAAAATAGTATTTGTGTACAAAATACAATTTCTTGTGCTTTCTATTGCTTCTTGT
>JBEBDP010000141.1:0-2722 GCA_041156925.1 Bacteroidota bacterium
GCAATTTGCCAGTAACCCGGACCGAAAACTTTTTCTGTAATCAATTCAGGAGAAGGCACTAACAAGAGTGCATATAAAAAGATGAAGAGCTGATTTCTGTACTTAAAGAAAAAATTACCAATTGAAATCATTGGTGAAAATTTAGGTGATGGTTATTTAGATAAAGCGTTTATAATTTCTTCAAATATA
The DNA here is from genome assembly GCA_041156925.1 of Bacteroidota bacterium. GTDB lineage: Bacteria > Bacteroidota > Bacteroidia > Chitinophagales > Chitinophagaceae > Pollutibacter. The sequence continues at coordinate 190 of JBEBDP010000141.1, forward strand.
TCATCTGGATGTTCTAACCCTACAGACAATCTGATCAATCCTGGTGTAATCCCTACAGCTTTTCTTTCCTCTTCAGTTAGCTTAGAATGTGTAGTGCTGGCAGGATGGGAAGCAATGGTTCTACTATCCCCCAAATTATTGGTCATCGACAACCACTGTAAACTGTTCAAGAATTTTCTTCCACCTTCTATTCCTGCTTTTAATTCGAAAGTCAGCACACCACCGCCATTTTTCATCTGTTTTTTTGCTACTGCAAATTTCGGATGTGATGGTAAAAATGGATATTTAACCCACCTCAATGCAGGATGTCCTTCTAATTTTTGTGCGATATACAACGCATTTTCAGCATGCTTATCCATCCTCACAAAAAGCGTTTCCAAACTCTTGGATAAAACCCATGCGTTAAAGGGACTTAATGATGGACCAGTATTTCTGATATAGAGATACAATTGCTTGATCAACTCTTTTTTACCTACAACAACACCACCCAAAACCCTACCTTGTCCATCCATAAACTTGGTGGCAGAATGTAAAACCAAATCAGCGCCAAATTGGATAGGTTGCTGGACTGCAGGTGTTGCAAAACAATTGTCAACGATAAAAATAATGTTGTGCTTTTTGCAAAGTGCCGACACATACTCCAAATCAATGATATCCAAACCCGGATTTGATGGGGTTTCTACATACAATACTTTTGTGTTTGGCTTAATGAGTGACTCAATCACTTCAGGGGTATTCATATCGAAATAACTGTATTCGATTCCCCACTTAGGCAAATACTTTGTTAAGATGGTATGCGTAGAACCAAATACAGCTGATGCTGAAATGATATGATCTCCTGCTGATAAAAATGTCATGAAGCAGGCTGATACCGCAGCCATTCCTGTGGCAGTCGCGATGCCATCTTCAGCCCCTTCTAACAAGCAGACCTTTTGAATAAACTCATCAACAGAAGGATTAGAAAACCTAGTATAAATGTTTACATCAAGACTATCATCTGCAAATGCTGCAGCCATATCTTCAGCAGAATCATAAACGAAACTGCTAGTTAAGTATAAAGGTGTTGCATGCTCTTTTTGAGCAGTCCTTTCTGTTTGTGTTCTAATTGCTAAAGTTTCAGGGCGCATCAATTATTTTTTAGGCGTCAACTTTTTGACCATTTACAAATACCTGATAAGTTATTTCAGCACCAGCCACTCTGAGCGTTTCGGCAACTGAACAATATTTTTTCATGGATAGATCTACTGCCCTAAATCCTTTTGAAGGTTCTATTTCACCTTTAAGATGAAACCTAACATCCACTTGCTTCCATAAAGAGGGTTCTTTACCTTCCTCTCTTTCTCCATCAACCTCTATCTCTAATCCTTCAAGATTTTGCTTCTGTTTTTTTAAGATCATAACCACATCGACTGAACTACAACCACATAATGCAGCCAATAAAGTTTGCATCGGTCTAAATCCAGAGGCATTACCACCCTGAGATACTGGAATATCCATACGAAGGGTATGTCCGTCTGCATCTGTAATATCTATGCCGAAATCACCATCCGTAAGGGCAGCTGTAAGTAATGCCATGTGAGAAAATTTAATGCAAATATACGCCAGAAGGAGGACTTATTGGCCTTCCAGCTGCTTGATACAAGCAGCGAGACTTACACGCCAATCGATAGGGGTATAACCAAATACAGAACTGATTTTGCTCTTGCTCATCAAAGAATTGGCAGGGCGCTTTGCTGGTGTAGGATAAGAAGTGGTCGGAATGGAATTTACCTCACAATTACTGTCGATTATTTTCTTGATCTCCTCTGCAAATTCATGCCAAGTAATATTTCCTTCATTTGAAAAATTATATATACCAGGAGCCCATTCTTTGTGTAAAACAACCAGCATAATAAATCTTGCTAAATCAGCTGCCCAGGTTGGTGAACCATGTTGATCGTTTACAACTGAAATAGATGGCTTTTCTTTCATTAACCTCATCATGGTCTTCACAAAATTATGCCCGAATTGAGAGTAGACCCATGAAGTTCGAATAACGACTGCATCAGGATTATTATCAAATGCAGCTTGCTCTCCTGCTAACTTCGACTGACCATAAACAGAAATGGGTTGGGGTACATCTGACTCATGATGCTCTCCTTGCTTATCGCCATTATAAACATAATCCGTAGACACGTGTATGAACTTGCAATGCATAGCACGAGAGACTGCTGCAAGAATTCCAACTGATTCAGCATTAACGATAAAAGCTAATTCTTTTTCTGATTCTGCTTTGTCTACAGCAGTATAGGCAGCACAATTGATACAATAGTCCGGCTTAAATGCAGCAAAAGTATTTCTGACCAATTCAAAATGATGAATAGGTAAATCTTCACGTGACAAAAACAAAAACTCTATTTCAGGAAATTGTTTAGCTACAACCCGCAACTCTTTACCCAATTGTCCGTTAGCCCCTGTTACGAGTATTTTTTTCATACATCAATTAAAATAGGATATGCTGAGCATCAAATGCAGGTAAAACAAGATCCTTATC
>JBEBDP010000142.1:0-5322 GCA_041156925.1 Bacteroidota bacterium
AGTTGGCATTGTTGATGTAAACAACTGCACCATTTTCTAAAGTAAAAGTTCTTTTGAGCTCGTGCTTTTCTTTTCTGCCATGGATATGTTCCCAGAGCATTTCCAATGGGGCTTCGCCATCATCTAGTGTGATGAAGTCGTAAAATTCAAAAACCCTTGCATCGGAAAGTGAACGTAGCTCGGTATTAGGAAAACCTCCACCCATAGCCACTTTAATGTTTGGCTGATGTTGTTTCAACCATTGTGCACACCTGAATGAAGTATAAAGGTTGCCAGGGAAGGGAACGGAAATAGCTACCAATGCAGGTTGTATAGCATTTATTTTTTCTTCGAAAATTTCTAGTAAAATTTTATCGATGAATGTGGGAGGTGCTTGCAATGCTTGGTATAATTCATCAAAGCTGTTGGCGGATCTTCCAAGTTTTTCAGCATACCTACTGAAACCAAAATGTTCATCAATGGTTGCTTTGATCAAATCACTCAAATCTTCGAGATACATGGTAGCCAGGTACTTTGCTTTGTCCTGCATACCCATGTTGCCAAAAGCCCATTTTAAATCATCTGATTGTGCAAAACGACTAGCCTCAGGAAGAAAATTTCTACTGCAGATGGCATGAGCCAGTGTATCACGTTTCCCTTGCAGAAATAAAACCACATCATCAATCACTCGGATATAGTCGTCTTTTAGGGCAAGTATTCTTGCTGTGTTGTCGTCTAGTTCGGGATTGCTCAATTCAATCTCTTCAAAAAGTTGTGTGAGTCCCTTTTTTGAAAACAGTTTCAAAATGACTTCTATTCCCAAATCAGCCTGTACTGCAGGTATTTTCTTAGTATTGAAAAATCCTTTCAAATAAGCCGTAGCGGGGTAAGGCGTATTCAGTTGCGTGAAAGGAGGAGTAAGCAGAAAAATGGGTGATGACAATGCTGTTTATTTTCTGTTGCAAAAATACTACTTGAATAGTAGAACACACTAAAAATAAAGCCAGGTAAAAATTACCTGGCTTTAGATAGTAAGCTATTTAACTTCTAGAGAATAATTATTCGTTTTAAGTATTGATTCAACCCATGAGTAATCTTAATCAAGTATACACCAGGTTTTGTATTCTGTAAACGAATACTTCCTTTATAGTTGCCTGTGAAATTGGCTTGTGTTTGTCGGTATACTTCCCTTCCTTCAGCATTCAATACTGCAATACCTAAATCTTCTTTGCCCGTTACACTGAATGTCAAATTAAAGTTTCCATTACTAGGGTTGGGGGCAACTGTAAATCCAATTCTTTCAGGTGCTACATTGATAACAGAAGTAACTGTTACATCTTGTTCTGCGGATAGGCTTTCGCATTTGAACTCATCAATTACAGCAGTTCTATATTTACCTGATTGGGTTATTTTTAATTTTTGTCCTTTTTCGCCTTGTAAATCAAATCCATTCAACTGCCATTGATTGCCAATCGCAATAGAACTGGTTAGTGTATCAGCATTTCTGGTAATGGTAGGAATCACGTTGTTGATTGCTGTTACAGGAAGTTTAGGAGACGGACAAGTTTGTGCTAGTAATTCTACTCTCATGTCGTAGAAGAAATAATAAAACTGAGTTGGGTCTGCAGTAGCTGAAGACACTACGCTGTTTCCAGTAATTGTCAATCCACTATTCAATCCGTTGATCTTTTGTGGATATGGGTTAGCTGAGATATTGTTATTTCTATAAACTGTTGCACCATCAGTACATTGCATGATAAGTACATGGTTGCCAGGGTTAACTACTGCAAAGTTTAGGTTGAATACCATCCCTTTGTCGTTTGGATCATTTTCGGTAACTGCCCCTGCTTGTGCAGTTGGTCTGGTATTAGAAACAATGAAATCGCGTTGGTCTAAATTAAAATAACTGTATCCACCTTGACCGTTTTCACTTGCTAGGTCTGCTAAAATAATTCTGACTTTACCAGGGTTGCCTACAAACATCTTCACCGACTCAATGACCATTGGAACAGTGTTAGAGAAACGAACAAAGTTTCCGTTAAATTCATTGTATCCACCTGAAGTAAATGCTGTCTTGTCTTTTGGACCTACAGAACCAATTAAATCATTAAATGCTCCAAAGTATTTTTTATCAGCAGTTATAGATGTTGTGTTGGCAACTGTGTTTACAGTGGTCATAGCAAAAGGAATTTTTGCAGTATCCGATGCAAACCAGCTAATGTAATTACCAGCGGTAACAGTACCTTTCAATAAGGCTGCCGAGTTATTGCAAATTAAAGCTTGTAATGCTGTTGGTGCTACTCCTGCACCTAACGCACTCGCTTCTGAAACAACTTGGTTATTTTCTGCATTTTGATCGGTCACCAAACTTGTTTTTGCTGTGAAGGTATATTTTGCATTTGCCTTCATTACAAATGGTGTTTGGAAAGTGTATTCTGATTCAGCACCTGCAACCAATGGACCGTTGAATACGCCTGATATGGTTGAAAGCGGATTTCCGTTTTCGCGGATATCAACTGACAATGGAATATTTCTTTGTTCCTTGCTCCCAGAGTTTCTGAGCATGATGGTTACATACTGTGAACCATCAGCACATTCACCATCAAATGGATATACAACTGAGCTCATCGCAAGATCATTTGAAGGTCTAACGATTACCAATGTATAATCTTGAACTTCACCTCTGGTATAATTACCTGATGGCTGTATGGTATTTGGGTCGTTTGTTTCTGATACAATTACACGCATCAACATTTTATCGCCAATGGCAAAGCCAGTTGGTAGCGCAATTGTTGGCTTGTATGTGCTGTCATTGAATAGTACACCGCTTGTTGCAAATATTTCTCCTGCATCACCAAAGTCGCCATCATTATTCGTGTCAATGAAGATTCTAGCATACCTAGAATTGTTAGTATTGTCGCAACTCTTTACTCGAAGGAATAAAGTATTTGATCCACCAGATTCAATAGTACCAGTCAACAACCTACTATCGGTATTTGAGGTACAAGTATCTTTGTATTTGATATTAACGCCACCAAAGGAAACAGTGTCGATATACGATCCACTTTGATCGCTAAAGTTTACACCAGCATAAGGTGTGCCTCCAATACCAGATACAATCAACGAGAAATTCTGTGTTGCATTGCCTCTTGTGAGTTGTCCTTTGTGACGTACTTCAATAGTATATGTTTCACCAAGTAATACTGAGTCGATTTCTACTTTTTCAACATTATCAACACTATTATCACCTCGTGTTGCTGGATTAGCAGGAGCAGCACCATCTAATTTCCAAGGGAAAAAAGTTTTGCTTCCTTGTTTGATTCGAATGTCGAGGTCGTTTACCAATTTCTTTTCACGTGAATTCAATGTACCATTATTGGTAACAGAACCTGCAGGGTCTGTCCATACAATCGTTGCACTTAATTTTCCTTTACCTGATGCTACCACTGAAACAGTATATACTGAATCATTTTTCAGGTTCTGCTCAACTACTAAATTGTTTTGTGTATTGTTCAAGACACCTGCTGCTCTTGCTATGTTGGCTAAACCCCAGCCGTGCTTGTAATCCGGACCAGGAACAGTTGTAGCTTGATCAGTGGTGTGTAAAATCAATCCTTTTATTGTTGATGACCAAGCTGATTTATCACCATTTTTTCTTTGAAACAATTCTTGTAGTAAGATGGCTGAACCAGCAATAGTGGGAGAGGACATCGATGTTCCTGATAAAGTTGAATAAGTTGTATTGCTTCCTGCACCTGTGGAAGTCAGTCCAACACCATTAGCAACTACATCAGGTTTTATTCTTCCATCATCAGTTGGACCAAAACTACTGCTGTTGCTTAAGACAACATCTGCAGCACTGGTATATCCACCTGAAATAGGAAATGCATTTCCTACAATCAAGGCATTTTTTGCATTCGAATAGGTGGGTAACAAATCGAAACCTGTCTGATCGCTTATGCCTGATGGTCTTCCACCTGCATCTACCATTTGATTGGATTCATCATATCTCCAATAATTTGTTCCAATCGCAGGACCACTTTCGTTTCTGTTGTTACCTGCAGATTTTACAATGAGATAATTAGGAGCGAGCCAAGCTATCGAATCCCACAATTGTGTCTCACTGCTGTAGATACCAAATTTCCAATCCTCTGTTGTACCAGCAGCTCCCCAAAATTCCCATCTGTTTTGCCCACTATTGAATCTCCATCCTGCAATTGAGCCATATGAGTGATTCGAAACCAAGAGGCTTGCAGCTTCTGAAGACATTTCAGTAATATGGTTGTTGAAATCATAAGCAATGATTCCCTTTATGCCATGCGCCATTCCCTTTGCAATTGCATTTACACCTGATGCAACCAATGTGCCAGTAACATGTGAAGCATGGTTGTCTACTGTAGTAGGATTATCTTTTTGATTGATCCTGCCAATTAATTCCACATGCGATTTATTGATTAAACCACCATCCCATAGTGCAAGTTTATTAGTAACTAATGCACTTGAACCATCTAGGTTTAGTCCTGAACTTCCGCCGGTCCACAATTTATTGGTACCAATTGTTGCAGCTGCAACCACATTGCTCTCTGTACCCATGTACATGGGAAAGCCTTTTTCATCAACACCTACTAAACGAGCTATATTGCCTTTGTTATCAGTGATGGTTAACTTCCAACCTTTTTGAGCAGCAAGATTCATTGCCTTTTCAAAACGCTGCGTTTCTATGATGCGTTGATCACTGCTTATTTTTTCCAGCTCGCGAACTTGAGTAGCTGTCTGCTTTTGTGCATGTAAAAAACCGTTGCTAAGCAGTAAAAAAGCAACAAGAATAAAAAGTTTATTTTTTTGCGTTTTCATAACGTTGAAGATAAAAATTATTGGACTGAAAAAGCTAACTTGTTCAGTAGAATGGTCAATTTAAACAATATTTTAATCGGAGGTGCCTAATGTTGATTAACGGTAAAATTACAGGTGTTATTTTGTTGATGGTAACTATTTTGGGTTGCGGCGCAGCTAAGGTGACCGTGAATGGGAAAGTGCAAAGAATCATGGGTAATCAGATGCCTTCACCTGATTTGAAAAATGAGGAGCCTGCTGGTTTTGCGGCGACTGTCTATTTCTTTGAACCAACCCTGATGAACATGGGCGTACCTACAGGAGAGCAAGGCTTGTTTTTAATGACCGATAAAAAGTTGGTTGCCAAAGTCTTATGTGCAAAAGACGGTAGTTTCAACCTCAAAATAAAGCCTGGCAAATATTCTGTTTTGCTAGGAAAAGATGGCCAATTCTACAGCAATATTTCCAATCTAGAGGGGCTCATTAATCCAATTGATATCAATAAAAAGG
>JBEBDP010000143.1:0-3899 GCA_041156925.1 Bacteroidota bacterium
ATGAAGAAAATTTATGTGCCAATGGGCATCGACTTCAAAACCTACGTCACTACTTTAAATACAACTGGAAATTCAAAAGTGAATGCAAATGAACTATTATAACATCAACAACCACCAAGAAATGGTTGGATTTGAGGAGGCTGTTGTAAAGGGACAAGCAGCGGATGGTGGTTTATATTTTCCTTCTCATATTCCGCAATGGGACAAAACATTTATTGGTGCGCTACCTAAACTCAATCGATTAGAAATTGCAGCCTTTATTTTAAAGCCTTATGTTGGAGAGTTCATGTCTGAAAAAGAATTGTATGATCTATTGGGAGATGTACTATCATTTGATTTTCCATTGAAACAAATCAATGATAATATCTATGCATTAGAACTATTTCATGGTCCTACTTTGGCATTCAAAGATTTAGGCGCTAGATTTCTTAGTAGAATTTTGCAGCATATTGATAAAAAACAACTACCAGAAAAAAAGAGAGTAGTGTTGGTTGCAACCAGCGGAGACACTGGAGGAGCAGTAGCTGATGCATTTTTCAACATGGAACATACTACTGTCATCATACTCTATCCTTCAGGCAAGGTAAGTCCCATTCAAGAAAAACAACTGACAACCTATGGTGGCAATATTCATGCATTAGAAATTCAAGGCGACTTTGATGATTGTCAACGACTCGTTAAACAAGCATTTCGAGATCAAGCCTTACAAGAAAGTTACAACCTAACCTCATCCAACTCCATCAATATTGCTCGATGGATAGCACAACAAATTTATTACGTTGTTGCACTGTCACAATGGAAAGAAGTACATCCACCTGTTATCTCCGTGCCAAGTGGAAATTTTGGTAACCTCTGTGCAGGCTTGCTTGCTGCTGCATCCGGACTACCATCACAACATTTTATTGCCGCTTGCAACAACAATGCAGTCTTCACTGATTATATCAACTCAGGTAACTATCAACCACAACCCGCCCTTGCAACCTTATCAAACGCTATGGATGTAGGTAATCCTAGCAATGCTGTGCGCCTATTTGAATTGTACCAAAACAATTATCAATCGGTAAAAAACCATATCAGCAGTTTTAGCATATCAGATGAAAACACTAAAAACACAATTACTAAAGTGTATGCCAAACACAATTATCTCTTAGACCCACATACTGCAGTTGCTTACGCAGCACTTGAACAACACCTTTCCAATCATAAAGACCAAAAAGGGGTTGTTTTAGCAACCGCTCATCCCTTCAAATTCCTTGAGACTGTAGAAAATGCTATTGGAGAAAGAATTGAACTACCAATCGAACTTCAGGGTTTATTAGAGCTCAAAAAAAAATCAATCGTTTTAGCCCCTGATTATGAATCATTTATAGCAAAAATTTCACTATTGTGTAAATAAGACACATCTTTTTGTTAAATTTTTTTTTAAATTAGTTGAACAAACAGAGAACTGAGGGGTTTAGTAAACTCGAGCTTGCCGAAAGTGTGTAGAAACTGAAATTGTCATTTCTTAACCAAAACTATACACAATGAGTCCCTTCTTCTTAGACGCTGCCATTGCAGCAGACAACTATGTTGCCTTTACATTCTTTATTGGCACCATGGCCATGATGGCCGCTTCCGTTTTTTTCTTCCTTGAATTGAGCAACACAGACAAAGCATGGCGTACGTCGGTGCTGGTTTCTGGTTTGATCACATTCATCGCAGCTGTTCACTATTACTACATGAGAGGTTACAACCTCGAAACTGGTGGTGAATCTCCAACCTTCTTCCGTTATGTTGACTGGTTGTTGACAGTTCCTTTGATGTGCGTTGAGTTCTATCTGATCACTAAGAAGTCAGGTGGTACAACTTCATTGTTATGGAAATTGATTTTCGCTTCAGTTGTAATGTTGGTTACAGGTTACTTCGGTGAAACCATCTACCGCGACCAAAGTGTACTTTGGGGTGTAATTAGTGGTGCAGCTTACTTCTACATTGTTTACTTGGTATGGTTCGGCGAAGTAGCAAAATTAGCTACTGCAGCATCTCCAGCCGTTGCTAAAGCTAACAAAACACTTGGTTGGTTTGTACTCGTAGGATGGGCTATCTATCCATTGGGTTACATCGTAGGTACTCCAGGTGGTTTGTTCGGTATGTCAGCTGAATCTTTAGGTATTGGCGGTTTGAACATGGACATCATCTACAACATTGGTGATGCTGTGAACAAGATAGGCTTTGGTTTGGTAATCTATGCGTTGAGCCGCTCTGAATCTAAATAAGAGAAACACGCATATAAATGTAAAGGCCTATGTATATGCATAGGCCTTTCTTTTACCTTATATCTCTAAAATTATACCCTTGAACAGGTTATCTCTTTTTTCAAATCTCACATGGCTGAATGTCTTGATAGGACTTGCCCTTCTTGCAGGTCAGTCGATTTGGGGTAACCTTCCCATCTCTTTACAATTGACTTATTTCATTGCAATGATTGCGCTGACGGGCATCCCACATGGCGCACTAGACCATATCGTTGCAAATGCAAACAATGTGAAACTGGGAAAACGTTTTCATTTTGGAAAGTTCTTGTTGAAATACTTAATAGCTGTATTCTTATACGCCATCTGCTGGATATACCTTCCTTCCATCAGTCTTCTGTTTTTTTTAATCATATCAGCTTGGCATTTTGGCGAAACAGATATTCCTAATTTCAACAAACAATGGCTTTGGAACATCAATCGCATGTTGTGGGGAAGCCTTGTACTCTTACTTATACTACTCACCCACCAACAAGAAACAGAAACAATACTTGTCCGCATAACCAGCAACGCAACTTGGGTAAATATCACCTGGACTTTTTTATGTAAACATCAAATTAGCGTTCTATCAGCTATAGGACTACCAGTTTTACTCCTCAGTGGTTTGAATGCGTTACAACACAAAGAACAGTTTTCATTTACTTCCTTTTTAAATCTTATTTTAATTTTAGGCATAAGCATTTACTTACCACTATTACCTGCATTTGCTATTTATTTTGGTGGATGGCATGCTATTCGTTCATTTGAATTGATCTTTCAATTTTTAACGACACAACAAGCTTACCGTCAGATGAACATCATGGGGATGTGGAAAAAGACAATGCCAATGACCTTTTTAGCGGCATTATTCTTCGTTATTGCATCTTACACTTGGTCTTCTATTGGCATAACTTCAGATCCTCTTCCCGTTGTCTTTATTTTTCTATCTGTCATTACACTACCCCATTTGGATGTGATGAATGAAATGATTAAAAACAGTTGATTATTTCTCCTTCTTGATTCCTTTGCATGAATTATTTTTGCAGCATGGAAGCATTCAATCAACAAGAGGAAATTGTTATACGTCCGATTCAACAAAACGACAATCCGCATATTGCAAAAATCATCAGAGCAACCTTAGAAGAGTTTGATGCCAACAAACCCGGGACGGTCTATTATGATGCAACTACAGATCACTTGTATGAATTGTTTCAAGCCAAACGATCATGTTATTTCATTGCAGAAGTAAATGGAAAAATGATGGGAGGTGGCGGTTATTTTCATAGCGATGGCCTACCAGATGATACCTGCGAATTGGTCAAAATGTATTTACTACCAGAAAGCAGAGGGAAAAAAATTGGCGCCAATATTATCTTGAAATCAATGGAAGAAGCAAAGAAAAACGGCTTCACTAAAATGTATCTTGAAACCATGCCAGAATTAAAAAGGGCAATCAGCACCTACGAAAAATTTGGCTTCTCCTATCTCAACGGAGCAATGGGTAATACCGGACACTGTGGATGCTCAGTGTGGATGTGCAAAGATTTATAAGCCTACCACTTTCACTTCGTAAACGGGACTAAACAAATAAACTTTTCCAGTCGCTATTTCTGTAGCCTTGATTCG
>JBEBDP010000144.1:0-4278 GCA_041156925.1 Bacteroidota bacterium
ATCCAGAATAATAAAAAAATTGAGGATCCAGTACTATCAAAAAGAGAACTCGAAATTGCAAAAATGGTTTGTAAAGAACAAACCAGTGAAACCATTGCTAAAACATTGGGACTTAGCTTACACACTGTAAATACACACAGAAAAAATATTTTGAGAAAAATCAATGGTAAAAATCCAATCGACCTTATCAATCATTTAAAGTCAATTGGAGAGCGGTTAGATTAATTACATACCATATTCACTCAAAAATTTGATGCGCATTATTTTGAGTTGTTCCCATTCTAGATCAAGATCTGAAAGTTCTTCTCTTGCTACATCCAAGCTGCTGGTTTCACAGTTTTTAAAATATTCCATGATCTCATCCTGATCATCTTCATCTACCATCTGATCGATGGCATAATTTAAATTCAATTTAGTTCCACTAGCTACAATAGTCTCCATCGCCTCCAACAATTCTTCCATCTTCATGTCGCGGTTCTTGGCTATGGTATCGAGTGTTACTTTTTTATCTACCTGTTGAATAATGAATACTTTATTGCCACTTTTATTGACGATGCTTCTCATGACAAAATCGTCTGGCTTCACCACATCATTTTCTTCAACATATTTCGTTATCAAGTCGACGAACCTCTGACCATACCTCATGGCCTTACCCTTGCTAACACCACTAATTTTTTCCAATTCTTCAAGTGAGGTAGGAAACTGAGTGGCCATATCTTCTAAAGAAGATTCAAGGAAGATTACAAAAGGAGGAAGCTGTTTTTCTTTGGCAACCTGCTTTCGCAAATCCTTCAACATTTCAAATAACCTGTTATCGGCAGCAGCAGTTCCTCCATTGTCTTCTGCCCCATCTTCATCATCTTCATTGGCATCCTCATAAAAATTACCCATCACCATCATAAATGGTGTTGGCTTTTTCATGAATGCCAATCCTGCTTTGGTAATTTTTAAAATGCCATGTTCAGTAATATCCTTACTCAACAAACCCTCAAGCAACATCTGTCTGATGAGTGATGTCCAATAGTAATCAGGCTCATCATTACCAGATGCAAAAACATCTAGCTCATCATGTCTGTACATTTTTATCTGAGGAATCAGGCGACCAATAATAATATTGACAACATAATCCGCTGCGAAACGCTCATCTAATGCTTTGATGGTCTTCAATAATTTCTGGGCATTGCCTTTGGCTTCTATTCTTTCTTTTGGATGAACACAATTGTCGCATTTGCCGCAATTCTCATCACTGTACTTTTCGCCAAAATAATTCATCAATACTTTTCTCCTGCACTGTCCACTTTCGGAGAAGGCAACCATTTCATCAATCAACTGCATGCCTACCTCTCTTTCACTCAATTGCTTATCACGTAAAAAATGTTCTAGCTTACTTACATCTTTATGTGAATAGTAAAGAATGCATTTTCCTTCATATCCATCTCTACCAGCCCTGCCTGTCTCTTGATAATAGTTTTCTAAACTCTTCGGTATATTATAATGTATAACAAATCGAATATCTGGCTTATCGATACCCATGCCAAATGCAATGGTGGCGACAATTACCTGAATATCTTCATTTAAAAATTGATCCTGACGTTCAGCCCTCAACTTGCTATCAAGTCCGGCATGATAAGCACCTGCTTTAATACCATTTACATTGAGCAACTCTGCGAGCTCCTCTGTTGTTTTACGATTGAGGGTATAGATAATTCCACTCTTCCCTTTATTGTCGTGGATGTATTTAACAACACCCTTAATGGTTTGCTCTTTTTTTATTTTCGGTCTTATCTCATACTCCAAATTGGGTCTGTTGAAGGAGGAGATAAAAATATCTGGATCACGTAAACCAAGGTTGTGTACAATATCTTCTTGCACTTTTGGTGTAGCGGTGGCGGTTAAAGCAATTACCGGGACCTTCTCATCTATTTGGTCCATCATTTCTCTTAGCCTTCTGTATTCAGGTCTGAAATCATGTCCCCACTCTGAAATACAATGGGCCTCATCCACAGCAAAAAAAGAAATCTTTAAATCGCTGAAGAAATCAAGGTTTTCCTGACGGGTAAGGGTTTCTGGTGCCACATATAACATCTTGGTCATGCCTGATCTTAAATCATCATGCACCTCTTTTATCTCTTTTTTGGTCAGCGTTGAGTTTAAAAAATGGGCCACATTATCCTGACTGCTATACCCTCTCACTAAATCTACCTGATTTTTCATCAAGGCAATCAAGGGCGAGACCACAATTGCACATCCCTCGCTGATCAGAGCAGGCAACTGGTAACAAAGGCTCTTGCCTCCACCTGTTGGCTTAATTACAAAAGTATCCTTCCCATTTAAAACATTATGAATGATAGCTTCCTGATTTCCTCTAAAAGCCTCAAAACCAAAGTATTGTCTCAAGGGAGATGCCAAATCAACTCCATTGGTTGAAGAAGTGGCTGCTTTTTTAGTGGTTTTGGTCGTTTTTTTGGTGCTTGTAGAAGGCATGGGAATGGAGCTGGGAGCTATTTTGTTTTATATTATCAAAGGATATATAACGAAAAAATAAACATTTGGTTTCAAAAGCCCCCTTAAAATAAGAGGGGATAACAAATTTAACCTATTTGGGAGATAAAACCACAACATCAAGGGCTTTGAACATGTTTAAATTATGGTACTTTTGTCGCGTTGCTTCAACAACAACCATAACTTCCACAGATGCAGAAATCTTCCCTACAGGAAATAGCCAAAAACACCCTAACGCTGGAAGCAAACTCCATTCTCGAGTTACGTGAATTCATCAATGAGGAATTTGAAAAAGTAGTTCACTTGCTTTTACAGTCAAAAGGTCGTTTGGTCATCAGTGGAATTGGTAAAAGTGCCATTATCGGACAAAAAATCGTTGCCACATTAAACAGTACCGGCACCCCTTCTATTTTCATGCATGCCGCAGATGCTATTCATGGTGATTTGGGAATGATTCGCGAAGAAGATGTGGTGATGATCATTTCTAAAAGCGGAGAAAGTCCGGAAATAAGAGTACTTGTTACCTTGATTCAAAATTTAGGCAACCCTCTTATTGCGATGGTTGGAAAAATTCCTTCAGCCCTTGCCGAAGGCGCTTCTTATATATTAAATACTACGGTTTCTCAAGAAGCTTGTCCCAATAACCTAGCGCCAACCTCCAGCACCACTGCTCAAATGGCGATGGGCGATGCACTAGCGGTTTGCCTAATGGAGGCCAAAGGATTTTCTTCAGCCGACTTTGCAAAATTTCATCCTGGAGGTGCATTGGGTAAAAAACTTTATTTAAGAGTAAACGATTTGAGTAAACTCAATGAGCAACCTTCAGTTAAAGAAACAAGCACCTTAAAAGAAGTAATTGTTGAGATTACAAAAAAGAGACTAGGACTTACAGCTGTTATCAATAACAACAATGAGCTGAGCGGTGTAATAACAGATGGTGATTTAAGAAGAATGTTAGAAAAGGGAGTAGACCTTGAAAAAACAATTGCAAAAGATATCATGAGTGCTTCACCAAAAACAATTGTTCAGGATGCACTTGCTGTTCATGCCTTAGATATCATGCGCAAACACAATATCACGCAATTACTTGTTGCAGAAGATAAAAAATATGTCGGTGTTATTCACCTACACGATTTAATTCGTGAAGGATTAATCTAACCTATACGCAATGCAAAACAAAGATCACTATGTTGCAATAATGGCAGGCGGTATTGGAAGCCGTTTCTGGCCTATGAGTCGCACCAGCTATCCAAAACAATTTCTGGATATACTCAATACAGGAAGAACACTTATTCAATCTACTTACGACAGATTTAAAAAATTTATTCCTGAAGAAAATATTTTTATCGTTACTTCAGAAGAGTATGTAGAAATTGTAAAAGAACAACTCCCCGAATTAAAGATTGCCAACATTGTTGCTGAGCCTTCTAGAAAAAACACAGCTCCTTGTGTTGCTTATATCTCCTACAAACTTAGAAACATCAATCCAAAAGGTGCATTGATTTGTGCTCCAGCTGATCACCTGATTTTTGATGAAACAGCATTTACAAAGGTATGTCTCGAAGCACTCAGCTTTACTTCGCAACACAAAGCATTGATAACGCTCGGTATAAAACCTACACATCCTAATACAGGATATGGCTACATACAATATGAACAACATCCAGTAAGTGATAATGTATACAAAGTGAAAACCTTCACTGAAAAACCAACGCTGGATATTGCGAAAACATTTTTGGCCAGTGGCGACTTCCTTTGGAACGCAGGTATATTTGT
>JBEBDP010000145.1:0-3235 GCA_041156925.1 Bacteroidota bacterium
GCGCGCTGACTACCTACTTGGAATACTTTTTTTGATTTTTTCTGTGCTTCAATTATTCCATGTCCCTGTTCAATTTTTTGAACCATTGGTTTTTCGCAATAAACGTGTTTGCCTGCATTGAGTGAATCAATAGCAATACGTTGATGCCAATGGTCTGGCGTGCAAATCAAAACAGCATCAATATCTTTTCTGTTGAGAATTTCTCTGTAATCGCGGGTTGTAAATAAGCCATTGCCCCATTTTTCTTTAGCGTAATCAAGTCGGCCTTGATACAAATCGCAGGCAGCTACGATTTCAACACCTGGAACTCTTAGCGCAGTATCAGTATCAAAATGACCAATGATACCCGCACCAATCAATCCAATACGGATTTTATCGCCTGGTGCCACTTTCATTTTACTATTTAATTCAATAGCAGCTATTTTTTCATTAGCCTGAAGATTAGAACCGACTGCCAGTGCTGCTGCAGAGCCACTGATTTTTCTGATAAAGTTTCTGCGATTATTGTTCATGACTCAATTTAAGTGAGAATTATGAATTATGATTAATTATTGACGTCTAATATTTGAAGTGTCTTCTTCTTTACTAGTTTGTATTAGCGCGAAAATATCTTTCAATTATTTATTGAAGTATAGGTAATCATTTCGGATAGAAAACAATCTGATTCTAGATCTTGACTGATTCGTTTCAACTTGATTTTGTGTGGAGTATTTCCGAGTTGATAATTCCAGCATATCTCATAACGCCTGGTGGTGAAATCTACAGGCAATTTTATTTTTTCTGTTAGCTGTCCATCAATATAGAGTGCTACCTCAGTGAATTGATTTTTAAATTCAATGCCGCTTTTCAGTTTATTTTCTCCTCTTATTACAAATCCAGTTCCTGTAAAATCAATTTCAACTTCATCTTTTAATATTTTGCCTATCCATTTCTTTTCTTGAGGTTGTAGGTTGGTGAAACTTTCTTCAAAATGTACACTTTTGGGAGCTTGAGTTTGGATACTCACTTGATCACCAGAAATCTTTCCTCCATTTCTTAGAATATTTTCAATTGCATGTTTTGTGCCAATTTCATATACTTTGTTTAGCGAAGTGGAGGTGTATTTAAAATCAATATTTTCAGCTTCTTTTAGTCCGGTTATCCAATAATTGGGAATAGCATCATACCCAATAAGTGTTCCAAGAATTCCTCCTGCTGAAGAAGGGTTGCAATCTGCGTCTTGTCCGCACCTGGTAGTAATTTCTATTGTTTTGGTAAAATCACCATTTCCATACAGCAATCCTAATGCAACATATGCTGCATTTACTGTTGCATCAATGTTATAGGGTTGAAAAATGCCATCAGGGCATCCAATATCGTTGGTCCATTTTTTTTGAATTTCAAACCAAGTTTGTCTCCAATCATTGGGATATTGCTTGTGCCATTTAATAACATCTGCAATACATTTATAAAATTTCGATTGTTCGGGGATTGTTTTTAATCCTTCTTTTACTACAGTTTCGATGTTGGTATTGGTGAAGGCAAGCGCATACATGGCTCCCATGTAGACACCTCCGTACCAGCCATCACCATAGTTCATGATATGACCTATTTTGTCTGAAATAGCAGATGCTGTATTGGGCATTCCAGGCGACATCAATCCTGAGAAGTCGGCTTCAATTTGATAATCTATGCAATCGGCATGTGGGTTGTTCTTCCATTGTCCGGATTGTGGTGCTGCTATGCCATTTAAAATATTGTATCGAGCTGCCTGATTCGCATGCCATAGCATATAGCCTGCATTAGCAAAGGCTTTGGCATGTGAGCTTACGGGGGCGTCAAATCCCTCTTTTTCGAAAACTTCAACAAAAGTTATATCCATGTAAAGGTCGTCGTAGATCCCTGGACCTTCTAACATAGACTTCTTGATTAATCCGTCATTCCATTCTAGTTTATGGTAATCGTTAATCATCGTTCCATTGTACCTGAATTCAACTGGGGCTCCATAGGTAACACCAATGGTTTGACCTGCCCATCCGCCCTTGATCTTATTTTTCAAAGCTTCTTTACTTATTGTAAAGCTTTGCAATTGTGCATATGAAGAAGAAAATACCAATAACAGGGATAAGACCAGTTGTTTTTTCATGTTTGATGAATTGTATATGAATATACTTTAAAAAATGATGTTCTCTTTATTGGTAAATTTGCGGTACTCAAATCACAAGCATGACTGAAAAGCTGAAAAAGCTTGCCAAGGAATTACAAGGGGAACTTTTCTATGATACAACCATCCGTACTTTATATGCTACAGATGCATCTGCTTATCGTGAGTTGCCATTAGCGGTTGCAATTCCTCAGTCGGAAAATGATATAAAACGTCTAATACAGTTTGCGTCAGCTGAAGGAACCTCCTTGATACCAAGAACGGCAGGTACTTCATTGGCTGGACAGGTAGTGGGTAATGGAATAGTGGTGGATGTATCCAAACATTTCACTCAGATATTAGAATTGAATAAAGAGGAGGGTTGGGTAAGGGTTCAACCAGGAGTGATCAGAGATGAGTTGAATTTATTTCTCAAGCCACATGGGTTGTTTTTTGGACCGGAAACCTCCACTGCCAACAGGGCAATGATAGGGGGGATGGTGGGTAACAATTCTTGTGGTTCTAACTCAGTTGTTTACAGGAGTAC
The DNA here is from genome assembly GCA_041156925.1 of Bacteroidota bacterium. Taxonomy (GTDB): domain Bacteria; phylum Bacteroidota; class Bacteroidia; order Chitinophagales; family Chitinophagaceae; genus Pollutibacter. The sequence continues at coordinate 2,670 of JBEBDP010000145.1, forward strand.
GCGTGAACATCTTTTAGAAGTAAATGCAATTTTAAGTGATGGTTCAAATGCAACTTTTCATGCGCTATCGTTAGACGAATTTCATGAGAAATGCGAGCTTAATACCTTAGAAGGCTCTATTTATAAAACGATGAGAACTTTGCTGGGCAACTACGACAACCAGCAAGAAATAAGAAAAGAGTTTCCTAAAAAAACTGTTGAAAGAAGGAACACAGGATATGCAGTCGATTTGCTGATCGACATGGCTCCTTTTGAAGCAGGTGGACCAGATTTTAATTTTTGTTCTTTGATAGCAGGATCTGAAGGAACACTTGCCTTCATTACTGAAATTAAATTGAATGTAGTACCTGCACCACCAAAAGAAACCGGTCTCTTGTGTGTGCATTTTAATACCATTGATGAATCGCTTCGTGCTAATCTGATTGGCTTGAAATACAAGCCCAGCGCAAGTGAACTGATTGATCATTATGTTTTAGAGTGTACAAAAGGAAATATTGAGCAGAGCAAGAACAGGTTTTTTGTACAAGGTGATCCGGGTGCAATTTTAGTTATTGAGTTTGTAAGAG
>JBEBDP010000146.1:0-3924 GCA_041156925.1 Bacteroidota bacterium
AATCCTATTTGCGTTGCTATCCCGGCAGGAAATGAACCTGCGTTTGTAGCTGATATGGCAACTACAACAGCTGCTAATGGAAAACTAGAAATTCTACAGAGAAAAGGTCTTGATACACCAATGGGTTGGATTCAAGATAAGGATGGTTTACAAGTGACAGATGCGCATGCATTGAAATCAGGAGGCGCATTGCTGCCTTTAGGAAGTGATCGCGAACATGGCAGTCACAAGGGGTATGCTTTGGGGGCAATTGTCGATATTTTTTCAGCTGTCCTCAGTGGAGCCAATTATGGTCCATGGGTTCCTCCATTTCCTGCCTATGTGCCAATGCCTGAAAATCAGCCAGGGAAAGGAATTGGTCATTTTTTAGGTGCCATGCGCATAGATGCGTTTAGAAAAAAAGAAGATTTCAAGAAAGATATGGATCAGTGGATCCAAAGGTTTAGGACTGCTAAGCCAATAGATGAGCATCAAAAAGTGCTGATACCTGGAGATCCTGAACGTGAAATGGAACAAATTAGACGCAAAGAGGGAATACCTCTGTTAGCAGTAGTTTGGGAAGATATTAGCGCTGTTGCTGAAAAATTAAATATCAAGATTTAACTTCGCGTCAAATTAGTATAGCATATGAAGATCATGAAGTTTGGTGGTACCTCTGTAGGTAAGCCGGAGAGAATGTTTCAGGTAAGAGATCTTATCACAAAAGACAATGAGCCCAAGATAGTTGTATTAAGTGCATTGAGTGGAACAACCAATACACTTGTATCAATTGGAGATGCCATGTCAGCCGGTGATAAAGAGAAGGCAACTTCAATCATTAGCCAACTGCATGAGCATTACAAAAACTTCATCAATGAATTACTGTCTGATGAACAAGTAAAGGTCAAGGCACAAAAATTGATCAATGAGCATTTTGACTTTCTCAACATCATTACCAAGATTTCTTTTAATGATGCACTCAATAAAGATATCCTCGCACAAGGTGAATTGATGAGCACTAAACTTTTTTCTTGTTACCTAGAGCAAGAGAAACAAGAACATCTGTTGTTGCCTGCGCTTGATTTTATGGCGATAGACGCGAATGATGAACCTCAGGTGCTAGACATAAGAGCAAAGCTTACCAAGATATTGGATCAACATCCTGGTATAAAAATGTTTATCACGCAAGGCTATATCTGTAAAAATGCAAGGGGAGAGGTGGATAATTTGAAGCGTGGTGGAAGTGATTATTCAGCATCGCTCATTGCTGCTGCTGTAAATGCTAGTGTCTGTGAAATATGGACAGACATTGATGGTATGCACAACAATGATCCTAGGGTGGTGAAATCAACAAGACCGGTAGAACATTTGAGTTTTGATGAGGCTGCTGAGCTTGCTTATTTTGGTGCTAAGATTTTGCATCCCGCTTCCATATGGCCAGCGCAACAATTCAATATTCCTGTAAAGTTGTTGAATACCATGCAGCCAGATGCAAAAGGGACTGTTATTTTGGAAGAAGCGGATGCTGATGGTGTAAAAGCAGTTGCAGCAAAAGATGGCATCGTGATGGTAAAGATCAAGAGTAGTCGCATGTTGCTTGCTTATGGTTTCCTAAGAAAGATTTTTGAAGTCTTCGAAAAATACAAGACCTCCATCGATATGATTACCACTTCCGAAGTGGCGGTATCTGTTACCATTGATAATACCACTCATCTTGATCAAATTGCAAAAGAGCTTGCACCATTAGGTGAATTGGAGGTATTAAATGGTCAAACCATTATTGCAGTAGTGGGAAATAAGTTGACTAGTGAAAAGCATCTACTTTCGAATCTTTTCAATTCGCTCAATCACTTATCCATTAACATGGTAAGCTTCGGAGGAAGTTTACACAACGTATCCATTCTTATTCCTACGGAACAAAAGAATGAATGTCTTAAGTCGCTGAACAAAGGCTTGTTCGGACTAGATTAGTAAATGAATGGATGATCTAATTAGATAATCAACATTGCGTCTCCATAGCTAAAGAAGCGGTACTTGTCTTTGATCGCCTTCTTGTAAGCTTCCATGGTTAATTCATAACCTGCAAATGCACACGCCATGATCAACAATGATGTTTTAGGAAGGTGGAAGTTGGTGATCAATGAATCACAAATCGCAAATTCGTGCGGTGGGTGAATAAAGATGTTTGTCCAGCCTTCTGAAGGTTTCAAAAGCTTATCAGCAGTAAAAGTGCTTTCTAATCCACGTAATGTTGTTGTACCAACTGAACAAATCCTGTGACCTTCAGATTTGGCCTTGTTTACTATTCTGCAGGCAGTCTCATCTACTTTGTAATATTCTGCCTCCATTTTGTGTTTGCTCAAATCCTCTACTTCGATTGTCCTAAAGGTTCCTAGTCCGGTATGCAAAGTCATTTCAGCAAACCTGATTCCTTGAATTTCAAGACGCTTGATCAATTCTACAGAAAAATGCAAACCTGCAGTTGGCGCAGCCACAGCACCCTCGTGCTTAGCATATACTGTTTGGTAACGTTCTCTATCCAAATCATCTGGCTTGCGCTTGATGTATTTTGGCAATGGCGTCTCGCCCAATGTATTTAAAATCTCTTTGAACTCTTCATCAGAACCATCGAATAAAAACCTGATTGTTCTTCCTCTAGAAGTGGTGTTGTCAATTACTTCTGCCACCAACTCATCAGCATCTCCAAAGTATAACTTGTTTCCTACGCGAATCTTTCTTGCGGGATCAACAATCACATCCCAAAGTCGGTTCTGCTTGTTCAATTCCCTGAGCAAGAAAACCTCAATTTTGGCACCAGTCTTTTCTTTTCTTCCATACATTCTTGCAGGGAAAACCTTTGTGTTGTTCACAACAAACACATCCTTTTCTTCAAAATAATCTAGAATGTCTTTGAAGGTCTTATTTTCAATCAAGCCGGTATCCTTGTGGACAACCATAAGTCGTGCATCTTCTCTTTGCTTGGTTGGAGTCTGAGCTATAAGATTGAGAGGGAAATCAAACCTAAACTGGGATAGTTTCATGCTGAATAAATTTATTGCCTGAAACAAATCCTGGTGCCCATAAAAAGGGAATCCATTACAGCAAACCTGATCTTACGGCATCAGATTTGTTTTTGGCATTTTGTAGGATGCAAAATTAATGAATTATTGTGGTTTTGCAGATTGTGATTTTTCTCATCTTTCCCACAAAATTGAATATGATTTAAAACTTTAGATGGCGGACTGTAAGTCCATTGTTAATCAATTGTTTAAGTGATTCTATTCCTATTTTTAGATGTGTTTCCACAAAGCTGGCTGTAACTTTTTTATCACTTTCCTCTGTTTTGATTCCTTCTGGAATCATAGGAGAGTCGCTTACCAAGAGCAAAGCACCTGTGGGAATCTTATTGAAAAAGCCAACTGAAAAAATGGTAGCAGTTTCCATGTCAATGGCGTAAGCTCTGATTTTTTGAAGGTAATTTTTGAAATCTTCATCATGTTCCCAAACTCTTCTGTTGGTGGTGTAAACGGTGCCGGTCCAGTAGTCCAATTCGTTGTCTCTTATGGTAGTTGAAATGGCTTTTTGGAGAGCAAATGCAGGAAGTGCTGGAACCTCACTTGGGAAATAGTCGTTAGAAGTTCCTTCTCCTCTTATAGCTGCAATTGGGAGAATAAGGTCTCCAATTTTATTTCTTTTTTTAAGTCCGCCGCATTTACCAAGAAAAAGGACGGCCTGCGGTTTGATGGCAGTCAGCAGATCCATGATGGTGGCTGCTGTTGGACTACCCATTCCGAAATTGATGATGGTGATACCGTTTGCAGTTGCTGATTGCATGGGTTTATCCATGCCAACAACTTCAACACCGTTCCATGTTGCAAATAGCTCTACATATTTACTGAAGTTGGTAAGCAGGATATATTGACCAAATTCAGATAAAGCCATCCC
>JBEBDP010000147.1:0-8241 GCA_041156925.1 Bacteroidota bacterium
GCTACCCAGCCTTTGAATAATTTATTCATCATCCAATTCTTGATCTTTGCATTTCCAAGATTCATAACTGGACGATACAACATACTCTGCTGCCAGATAGTCCATGCTATTTTTTCCATCATGTTGCCTTTACCAACCCTTACTGCTTCTCTGCGGTTGTTCAGCAACAATTCATGTAAGTTGATTTTAACAGCACAGACTTCAGTACAGTTACCACACAAAGAAGAAGCATGGCTCAAATGGTTCCATTCACCTAAGTCTTTTAGGTTGGGAGTGATTACACTACCAATGGGACCACTATAGGTTGTGCCGTAACTATGTCCGCCAATGTTTTTGTAAACCGGACAAGCATTTAAACACGCACCACAACGAATACAATAAAGACTTTCCCTTGAAACTGGGTCTTGTAAAATGTTAGTGCGCCCGTTATCCAACAAGATTACATACATTTCACTTGGACCATCCTCTTCCTTGTTGCGCTTAGGTCCACTAATGATTGAATTGTAAACAGTCATCTGTTGCCCAGTACCATAAGTAGCCAACAGAGGCCAAAACAAAGCAAGATCTTGTAATTGAGGAATGACCTTCTCTATTCCGGTAATTACAATATGTGTTTTCGGCCATGATGCACTCAATCTTCCATTTCCTTCATTTTCTGTAATAGCTATGCTGCCTGTCTCTGGAATTAAAAAATTGGCACCAGTTATACCAACCTCAGCTTGTCTGTATTTTTCTCTTAACTTCTCCCGCGCAACCAAAGTCATTTCCTCAGGTGTAAGATCGAGTGGAGTATTGAGGTGTTCATGAAAAACCCTCGCCACATCTTCCTTGCTTTTGTGCATTGCAGGAGTAACAATATGATAAGGCGGCTCTTGATCTAGCTGTTGTATATATTCACCCAAATCAGTTTCAACACTTTCAATATGATTTTCTTCGAGAAATTCATTGAGGTGAATTTCTTCAGTCACCATACTCTTACTCTTTACCAGCGTTTTACAGTTTTTCTCTTTGCATATTTTTAAAACTGCTTCGCGAGCCTGTTGTGCATTTTCAGCCCAAATAACCTTTCCACCATTTTTTAAAAAATTAACCTCGAATTTTTCCAATTGTACATCCAATGTTTCCAAAGCCTTCCACTTCAGGTTCTTGGCTTTTTCTCTAACAAATTCAAGATCTGAAAATTGTTTTTTACCTACAGGCACTACAGCATTGTACTTACCAATATTGTAATTGATTGTTTTTCGATGTTTTAAATCGGCTGCCTTATCGAAACTTTTTTCTTTGAATATTTTAGAAGTATCGATCATTAGATGTTATTTTTTGCTTTGGGGTTTAACTTCATTGTAATACTCAGCAGCTATCTGTTCAAGCGCTTTGTAAAAAGATTTACCATATGCACGCTCTAGTGGTTCTTTCAAAAATTTATATACAGGCACTTTTAGCTCTTCGCCTAGTTTACAACCCGGACTACACAATTCTGCCCTTGGTTCATAATTCAATAACTCGTGTTCTGAGTACCTGCTCTTACTTCTTTTGATTGGATAAAGATGACAAGAAATTGGTTTCTTCCATTTGATCTCACCATTGTTGTAGGCTTCCTCAAATGTGCACACGATAGTTCCTTTATCATCTTTATAACCGTAAGCACAAATTTTCTCATTTACAGTTGGCGTTACCCAACCAAAAGATTTATCATAACGATAAAGACCATTTTTCTCTACCTCTTCTAAGCCTTCAGCAGTCATTTTCCCTTTTACTTTATCAAATGCTTTCACCACTTCATCCAATTCCTGATCTGTCAAAGGTGCACCCGCATCTCCATCTTCGCAGCAACCTCCTTTACACTTGGCAAGATTGCATACGAATTCAGCTTCTACAATTTCATCACTCAATAAAACTTTGTCTATTACAATCAAGGGGGAATATTTTAGCAAAAATAGGATTAATTCTACACCCCCTTTGGGCTATATGTTCACATTAAAATCACAGGCTCATCATCTCCTTGAAACGAACAGCCTGACGCCTGGATACTTCAATTTTTTCACCCCCTTTGATTTCAAGTAATAATCCTCCGTTAAAGAATGGCTCAACTTTTTCAATCATCCTCAAATTCACAATATGTTTTCTATTGGCTCTGAAGAAAGTCTTTGGATCCAATCGCTCTTCTAAGGAATTAAGAGATTTTAGGATAAGTGGCTTATTGATCCCAAAAAATACACGTGCATAATTTCCTACTGATTCAAAAAGTCGGATTTCAGATAATTTAACAAACCAGCATTTTTCACCATCCTTCACAAATACCTGGTCATTGTCACTCAAGAATGACCTGCTTTCTGTCCTGTTTTCATTTGCAGTTTCCTCACGTTCATCCAAGAGGACTACTTTTTGAATTGCATCAGATAGTCGCTTAGGATCAATAGGCTTCAACAGGTAGTCGAGTGCATTTACCTCAAACGCCTTTAACGCATACTCGTCGTGTGCAGTCGTGAATATCACAGAAGGCACAGTTTCCAATTCTGCCAATAAATCAAACCCTGTTTTTGCAGGCATTTGTATATCCAAAAAGATTAAGTCAGGCATCAACTCTTCAATTAGTTTTATCGCCTCATCAACGTTAGCAGCTTCACCAATAACTTCCACCTCTGGATAATCTGAGAGCAATTTTTTCAGTTCATTCCTGGCCAATCTTTCATCATCAATTACGATTGCTGTTTTTTTCATAGTCTATGCTTTATTTGAGCGGTATGATTGCTTTTGCCTCTACATGAGCTTCATCTGATTGAAAAATAGAGAATACTGCCGTTTCGCCAAAAATCAAATTCAATCGATTTGATGTACTAGTAAGACCAAAACCCTCATGAAGCGGGGCTTTATCTAATTTCCCAGTATTCACAACTTTCAATTCATAGTTATCCTTGTGAGCGTTTGAAATAATTAAAATTTCACCCCCCTCAATGGTTTTTCCTATGCCATGTTTGATGGCATTTTCTACCAGTGTCTGCAGCATCATTGGAGGAATTGGATTATTGAGTGTGTTATCATCTATTTGATAGATAACCTTCAGCCGATCTTCAAAGCGTATCAATTCCAAAGCCAGGTAATCTTTTACGATATCAAGCTCTTTTTCCAAAGTGATTACCTCTTGTTGATCGGACTGCATACTTGATCGTAGAATCTTACTTAAACCAGTCACTGCATGTCGGGCTCTATTAGGATCTTCATCAATCAAGGCGCGTATACTGTTCAAAGCATTGAAAATAAAATGCGGATTGATATGCGATTTGATTGTTTTAAGTTCAAGTGACTTGACCAGGGCTTCAAGTTTCAGGTTATTCAACTGATTCTTTCTGGTCTCTGCTACATAGTGGTAAATAAAATAAATACAATTCCAAATGAAGAAATAAATAAACGAAGTGAACATGTTGCTGATAATCTTTTGCAACATTTCAAACTTTGCTTCTTCCTTGTATTCCAAATTCAACAATATGCTGGCATAGGTTTCAAGTGTACCTACCAATACTGCAAAACCAAAGGAAACCAAAACAAAACCAACAAGCTGAACATTTACATGTCGTTCAAGCAAACGAACAGCCTTGATTACTTTTCGCATTATATGCGACATCAAGAACCCAATTACTACATAAATACTGATGCGAAGTATAAACTGGCGGTCAAAGAGGTTGTAGGTTAATGCAAAGAAAATATTGATGCCCGTGAAGAGCGTCCATCCCATTATTTGAAATAGCCAATACTTGGGTAAACTGTTTATTTTATTGAGCATCTCCCCAAAACTATCAAAAGCGAGTTACTCTGCGTTTGTTTTTTTGACCAAAGGTCTTTTGAGTGCGTTGACTGGCAAGTTTTTTGATTAACTTTATCCCTGAAAACAACCAGAAACACCGAACAAATTATCTACTGGCTTGTTACATAAACCATACCCAAAATAGTTGGAATGACGATTGAACCAGGAACATTATTAAAACAAATCAATTCTCCAGACGACCTCAAAAAGCTTGGAAAGGAAGAGTTATACAAGGTTTGTGATGAACTGAGGCAATATATCATTGATGTTGTAAGCATACATGGTGGACATTTTGGGGCAAGTCTGGGTGTGGTAGAACTTTCAGTAGCACTTCACTATGTTTACAATACTCCCTACGACCAATTGGTTTGGGATGTAGGTCATCAGGCATATGGACATAAAATTCTAACTGGCAGAAGAGATAATTTTCCAACGAATAGAAAGTATGGCGGATTAAGTGGCTTTCCAAAAAGAAGTGAAAGCGAATATGATGCATTTGGCGTTGGCCACTCTTCAACATCTATTTCTGCCGCATTGGGAATGGCAATTGCAGCAAAACACAAAGGGCAACTCGATAAAAAGTCAGTTGCGGTAATTGGCGATGGCTCAATGACTGCTGGTATGGCTTTCGAGGCCATGAACCACGCGGGTGTTGCAGATGCCGATGTCTTGGTTATTCTAAACGACAACAACATGAGCATTGATCCTAACGTTGGTTCATTGCGTGAATACCTCACAGATATCACCACCTCTCATACCTATAATAAAATCAAGGATGATATCTGGAACACCTTGGGCAAACTACCTGTAGGTGGAAATTTCTCTAGAGAAATCGCCAGCAAACTTGAACACAGCATTAAAGGTTTCGTCAGCAAGAGCAGTAATTTGTTTGAGTCGATGAAGATGAGGTATTTTGGTCCGATCGACGGACATAACATCACCAAATTGGTGGATACGCTTAGAGACCTCAAAGATATTCCTGGTCCGAAACTCTTGCACATCATCACCACCAAGGGTAAGGGCTATGCCTTGGCAGAAAAAGACCAAACCAAATGGCATGCTCCAGGATTATTTGATAAAGTTACGGGTGAGATCTACAAAAAGACTTTTGATACACCTCAACCACCCAAATACCAGGATGTTTTTGGCAAAACCATCATTGAGTTGGCCAAGAAAAACGATAAAATCTTCGGTATCACTCCAGCAATGCCTTCTGGATCTTCCCTCAAATTCATGATGGATGAAATGCCAGATCGTGCTATTGATGTTGGCATCTGTGAACAACATGCTGTAACACTAAGTGCTGGTATGGCAACACAAGGATTGAAAGTATTTTGCAATATTTACTCTTCTTTCATGCAACGTGCATACGACCAAGTTGTACATGATGTAGCCATTCAAAAACTACCTGTCATCTTTTGCTTGGACAGAGCTGGGCTAGTGGGCGATGATGGTCCAACCCATCATGGTGTTTATGATATCGCTTACATGCGTTGTATTCCAAACATGATTGTCTCTTCGCCTATGAATGAGGCTGAACTTAGAGACCTGATGTATACTGCACAGTTGGAAAGCAACAAACTTCCTTTTGTCATACGTTATCCAAGAGGTGAAGGTGTTATGCCAGAATGGAAAACCGAAATGAAGGAAATAGAAATTGGCAAGGGAAGAAAACTAAAAGATGGTAAGGAAATTGCTATTCTTTCTTTTGGACACCCAGGCAATTTTGCTGCAGCAGCAATACGAAATTTAAGAACAGAAGGAATTACTCCTGCACATTACGACCTAAGATTTGTGAAGCCACTTGACGAAGAAATGTTGCACGAAGTCTTTACCAACTTCGACAAAATCATCACAGTTGAAGATGGTACCGTTGTGGGTGGTGTAGGTTCTGCAATCTTAGAATTCATGGCAAAGCACAACTACAAGGCAACCATAAAAATATTGGGTATACCCGACAGAATAGTAGAACATGGTTCTCAGAAAGAATTACACAGAGAGTGTAATTACGATACAGAAGCCATCATGGAAGCTGCAAGATCCTTAATGGGAGAGGCAGTCAGGGTTACGCATTAATATCAAACTGGATATCTGCTGGTCGATCTTCATTGTATTCAATGATGAAGTTATTTCTACCCTCACCCACAATGATGGCCATGTAATTTTGTTGCACCAACTCTAGTACAGTCAAGAAAACAAAGATGGCATGGAGTCGGTCTTGACAAACATCAAACATTTTCTCAAACGATAAAGTCTTTTCTTTAGCCGATAGGGATAAGACCTGTTCACGTGTTTCCTCCATGGTATAATTATACCTGTAAACTACGTGTTGTGGTTTGTTTTGACGATCATGCAATCTTTGCATCACCTTTTCAAATACTTTCATCAATTTGAAAAGTGATATCGATTGAATCTCTGTTCCTTCTGACGCTTCTTCACCTACTGCATGCAAATCAACCTGTTGGTTTCCACGCTTGAACATGAACAACCTTTCCTTCTCCATTTCTGCCAACTTGGTTGATGCCTCTTTGAATTTCTTATACTCAAGAATCTTATCAATCAATTCCTGACGAGGATCAATTTCATTGCCCTGCTCATCCAATTCTTTTCTTGGCAACAATAATTTCGCCTTGATTCTCATTAGCGTGGAGACAAACAAGATAAATTCACTGCTCAGCTCAATATTATCTTCTTCGGATTGCTTGATAAAGGTTAGAAAATCATCAATGATTTTCTTAATAGGAATATTATAAATATCCAACTCATCTCTTTCGATAAAAAACAAGAGCAAATCAAAAGGACCCTCAAACTGAGGCAAGGAAATCTGGTAGGATGTAGTATTCAATGTTCGGTTTATTATAGATAGGCGACAAATATAGAAAAATGCGCCGTATGATAGATGGCTTCGATATTAAAATCCGACATTTGTCGTTCAATTGATTACCAATGAAGTGGTTACTGTTCATCTCGCTGTGTCTGATCTGGGGAAGTTCATTCATTTTAATAGCTGAAGGGCTAGAAACCATGAGTCCTTATCAGGTAGCATCTATCCGGATTTTTTTTGCTGGACTATGTTTTCTGCCGCTTATAGGTAAGGCCTATAAAGAAACCCCAAAAGAAGCCCTTTGGCCAATCATCATTTCAGGCTTACTTGGTACCTTTTTCCCTGCTTTTTTCTTTAGCATTGCACAAACCAAAATTGATAGTTCTCTTGCAGGAATTTTGAACGCCCTCACCCCCATTTTTACAATAGCCATTGGCACTTTCTTCTTCCAACTAAAAATTGGATGGATGAAATGGTTGGGAATTCTAATTGGTTTTCTAGGAATGATAGTCACCAATCTAGGAGGTGCGCATGGGATCAATTTTGACCACCTGACCTATTCATTGTTTGTGCTCTTGGCCACTATTTGTTACGGACTGAATGTAAACGTAGTGAACAAATACGTGCAAAATGTAGCGCCATTGCATATTGCAACTATTGCCTTCACATCGCTGATTATACCCACGCTTTTAGTCTTGGCTGGCACGGGTTATTTTACCCATCCTAATTTGCTAAATGGTAGTTGGACAAAAGGTACGCTGATAGCAGGTTTATTGGGCTTGATCAATACTGGTGTAGCATCGGTAATTTTCTACCAATTGATGAAAAAAGCGGGACCAGTATTCGCATCTACTGTTACTTATATCATCCCCTTTGTAGCACTGGGATGGGGAATCTATTTTGGAGAGGTTGTTACAGCAATTCAACTTGTAGGAATGGCCATCATTTTGATAGGCGTAAGACTTGCTAACAAATAAGTCTTAAATACTCATTACCTCTTTTTCTTTCGCTGCCAAGTGTTTATCAACAAGGGCTATGTATTTATTGGTCAGCTCCTGAATTTCTTTCTCGCCATCTTGAGCAGCATCTTCACTCAAGCCATTTTTCTGTAGCTTCTTCACTTGCTCAATTGCGTCTCTTCTAATATTCCTAATCGCAATTTTTGACTGTTCGCCTTCAGCCTGAACTCTTTTTACAATTTCCTTTCTTCTTTCCTCTGTAAGTGGTGGAAGAAAAATTCGGATGATGGTACCATCATTCTGAGGTGTTACACCCAAATTAGCTGCGATAATTGAACGTTCAATGGGCTGAAGCATGTTCTTTTCCCATGGTTGAATGGTAAGAGTTCTTGCATCAGCTACTGATATGTTACCCACCTGTGCAATGGGTGTTGGAGATCCATAATAATCTACTACCAAACCATCAAACATCTGCGGAGTGGCTCTGCCTGCTCTAATTTTAACCAATTCAGCCTCCAAATGTGCTATTGCCTTCTCCATTGATGAGCTGGCATCCTTAATGTTTTGATGAAGTTCCTCAGACATAATTCAAAATTTCAAATGCAAATCTAAGAAATGAAGTGCAATGAACACAAGAAAACTGGAGATCAGTTGTT
>JBEBDP010000148.1:0-9256 GCA_041156925.1 Bacteroidota bacterium
GGTCAGATTGGATTTGAGAATGTGATTGATGGTGTTACTTACCGTGAGGAAGCTGATGAGCAAACTGGTCACAGAGAGAAAGTGGTTATTGAGTCTAAAGACAAGACCAGAATTCCATCACTTAAGATCAAAGCTAAAGATGAAAAGACATATAACCTTCCTGTTGGATCTCACATCGTAATCGAAGAAGGAGATCAAGTTACTGCAGGTCAGGTATTGGTGAAGATTCCAAGAATACTTGGTAAGTTGAGAGATATTACCGGTGGTCTTCCACGTGTTACTGAATTGTTTGAAGCTAGAAATCCGGGTAACCCAGCAGTGGTTTCTGAGATTGATGGTGTTGTTAGCTTTGGTGCTATCAAACGTGGTAACAGAGAGATTACTGTTGAAGCGAAAGATGGTGTGGTGAAGAAATATCTTGTAACACTTACTCGTCAGATTCTTGTTCAGGATGGCGACTTCGTAAAAGCGGGTACGCCGATGTCTGATGGTCAGGTAGCACCTGGTGATATCTTGTCTATTAAGGGTCCATTCGCGGTTCAGGAGTATGTTGTAAATGAAATTCAGGAAGTTTACCGACTCCAGGGTGTAAAAATCAATGATAAACATATTGAAGTAATTGTTCGTCAGATGATGAGAAAAGTGGAGATTGTTGATCCAGGAGATACAAGGTTCCTTGAGGGAGATTTGGAAGATCGTTACGACTTTAATATTGAGAACGACTGGATTTATGACAAGAAAGTTGTTGTTGATGCTGGAGATTCAGAAGTATTGAAAGCAGGACAAATAGCAAGCTTGCGTGAAATCAGAGAAGAGAATTCAATCTTACGTAGAAATGATAAGAAAGTAGTTGAATTCAGAGATGCACACGCTGCTACATCTTCTCCTGTTCTTTTGGGTATCACTAAGGCTTCATTGGGTACACAAAGCTGGATATCTGCAGCTTCATTCCAGGAAACAACTAAGGTTCTTTCTTCTGCAGCAATACAAGGTAAAACTGATGACATGCTAGGTCTAAAAGAGAATGTTATCACTGGCCACCACATCCCAGCTGGTACTGGTCTAAGAGACTACGAGAAGCTGATTGTAGGAAGCAAAGAAGAATACGAATTATTACAAACCACGCGCGAAGTGATGAGCTTCGACGAAGAAGAATAATCCTAAGGGAGCAGCAATGCTCCCTTTTTTCATTACAACCAACCCTTTTAAAATGAATCAAAAATTAATCAACATTGTACTTGCACTAGGTATAGTTGTTTTATTATTCCTTCAGCTCAAAGGATCCGATAAAAAAGTTGAAGCCGTTCAAGCAAGTGGTACTACTTCATCCGTTAAGCTAGGTTATGTAGATTTAGATAGTGTACAAGAGAAGTATCTTTTGTACAAAGAGCAAATGGACTTATTTGAGAAAAAGAAGGAAGCAGCAGATCGTGATCTAAACAATGCATTCCAGAAGATAGATAATGAAAGAATCGCATTTGTAAAAAGAGGAGAGTCGGTCACCCAAGCTGAGTATGAAAATTTCCAACGTTCCTATCAGGCTAAAATGCAAAATCTTGAACAACAAAAACAAGTATTGGAAAGCAATATTGCAGGTGAAGGGATGAAGACCATGGAGAATTTGAAGAAGACAATTGATGATTATCTAGTGAAGTACAACAAAGAGAAAAAATATTCTTACATATTCTCTTATTCTTCTGGTTTAAACGTTTTGTTTTACAAGGATAGTGCTACCAATATTACAGATGAAATTGTAGCTGGATTAAATGCGGAATACAGCAAAACAAAAAAAGAAAAATAACGTATGAATTTCATAACTTAATCCCGGTATTGAATACCGGGATTTTTTTTAACCAAAATTCATCTTATGTCGGAGCAAAATAGTTTCAAACCTAGTCTGGGTCTATTAGATGCAACCATGCTTGTTGCAGGATCTATGATTGGTTCAGGTATTTTTATTGTGAGCGCTGATATTACCCGAAATGTAGGTAGCGCAGGCTGGTTGGTCATGGTTTGGGTAATCACTGGCTTCATGACTATCAGTGCTGCTATGAGTTATGGAGAGTTAAGTGCTATGTATCCGAAGGCAGGTGGACAATATGTATACCTAAAAGAGGCTTACAATCCTTTGGTAGGTTTCTTGTATGGATGGAGCTTTTTTGCAGTTATCCAAACTGGTACAATCGCAGCAGTAGGTGTGGCCTTTGCAAAATTTGCAGGTTATTTTTTCCCTGCTTTAAATATGCAAGATCAAAATATACTTACGCATATTGGGTCCATTAAAATATATCCTGCACAAATTGTTGCAATTGGCATTGTTGTATTGCTAACTTATATCAATACTCGTGGCGTTAAAGAAGGTAAAATCATACAAACAACCTTTACTGTTTCTAAACTTTTGTCGCTATTCGGATTAATCCTTTGTGGCTTTCTTTTTGTAGATACCAGCTATTGGTCAGCAAACTGGGAAACTGGAATGCTCTCTCAAAAAGCATTGATGAATGATGATGGTACTATTACATGGGAATCTATTGGTGGCATTACTTTATTGGGTGCTATAGCTGCATCAATGGTTGGTTCTATTTTTAGTAGTGATGCTTGGAACAACGTGACCTTCATTGCAGGCGAAATTAAAAACCCTAAGAGGAATATTGGACTAAGTCTTTTCTTGGGAACGTTGTTGGTGACAATCATTTATGTGTCTGCCAATTTAATGTACCTCAATGTATTGCCACTAAATTCAATCGCTAAGCCAGAAGAAGACAGACTAGCGGTAGCAGCAGCCAGTGTAATTTTTGGTGCAGCAGGAAGATCAATTATCGCAATACTGATAATGGTTTCAACATTTGGTTGTATCAATGGGTTGGTCATGGCTGGAGCCAGGGTTTATTATACGATGGCTCAAGATGGTTTGTTTTTCAAAAAAGCAGCATCCTTAAATAGTAATGCAGTTCCTCAGTGGGCACTATGGAGTCAAGCAGTAGTAGCTTGTTTACTTTGTCTAAGTGGGCGCTATGGAGAATTATTGGATATGGTTTCTTTCGTAGTGGTTATCTTTTATGTACTCACTATAATTGGCATTTTCATTCTTAGGAAAAAGAGACCTGATATAGAAAGGCCATATAAAGCATTTGGGTACCCATTCTTGCCACTTTTATATGTGTTGATGGGTTTGAGCTTCTGTGTATTGCTCATCATGTTCAAGCCTGAATACACTTGGCCAGGTTTAATTATTACTTTGCTAGGAGTACCATTGTATTTTATAGCAGTGAGATCAAAAACACAAGGATAGATGAATAGGGTGGCAGTAATTGTTGCTGGTGGATCTGGAACCCGTATGGGCAAGGAACTTCCTAAACAGTTTTTAGAATTGAATGGGAAAGCTATTTTAATTCATTCAATAAACGCCTTTCTTCATGCCTATGCAGATATTCACATTAACCTTGTATTGCCCAAGGAATACCTTGAATTAGCAAAAGAGATGGTAAAGCAAGCCTCTATTTCAGCCAATATTATGTTTATTGAAGGCGGAGCTACCAGGTTTGAGTCTGTCAAAAATGGATTAAAGGAGGTAAGAGATGCTGAGCTTATTTTTGTACATGATGCTGTAAGATGTCTTGTTACACCTGAATTAATCAAAGTATGTGCTGAAGAAGCTGATAAATATGGTTCTGCAATTCCTGTTGTTCCAGTAAGAGATAGTATGAGGAGAATTGATCCTGCTGATCAATCTTCAATTATAGTAAACAGAGAAAATCTGGTTGTGGTGCAAACTCCTCAAACATTTAAGAAAAACATTTTATTATCAGCTTTTGATGTTGACTATTCTCCAGATTTTACTGATGAAGCATCAGTTGTAGAAGCTGCTGGATATAGGGTTCATTTGGTGCAAGGGGAAGAAACCAATATTAAAATCACATTCCCTGATGATCTGGTTTATGCCGAGTGGAGATTGAATAGGAATTAGGCCTGCCTGCCGGTAGGCAGGGAATAGGGAGGTGGATTTTATTTTTCCTGAATTTTTTGCTTACCAATTTTTTCAAGAATTTGATGGGCTACTTCCATTGCCATCAATCCATCATATTCAGACACTACTGTTGGGGTGTCATTTAAAATAGCATTTTTGAATGCTGTTAATTCCGCCTTAATGGCATTCTGCTCAATAATTTCAGGGTTTTCTACAGCAATGGTCTTTGTGCCTCCTGGAGTTTCTATATCAAAGCAAAATAGGTCGTCATCTCCCTCAGCTTTAAGTTTGATGATTTCAGTCTTCTTTTCAAGGAAGTCGATACCTATGTATGCATCTTTTTGAAACAATCTGATCTTCCTCATTTTCTTCATTGAAATTCTTGAAGAGGTAAGATTGGCAACACAGCCATTGTGAAATTCAATCCTAACGTTAGCAATGTCTGGCGTATCTGTCATTACTGCTACACCACTGGCTGAGATTGATTTGATTTCACTTTTTACAAGATGCAAGATGATGTCAATATCATGAATCATTAAGTCGAGAATAACACTCACTTCAGTGCCTCTGGGGTTAAATTGTGCAAGCCTATGAACCTCAATAAACATAGGGTTCAGTTTTTTGCCTTGAAGTGCCTGAAATGCTGGATTGAAGCGCTCTACGTGTCCTACTTGAAACTTGACTTTTGCTTCATGGGCAAGCTTTACCAACTGTCTCGCCTCATTCATGTCATTGGCCAAAGGTTTTTCAACAAATACATGTTTGCTTTTTCTCAAGGCAGCTTCGCATACGGGGAAATGGAATTGAGTAGGGGTGATTACGTCGATGGCATCAACATCATCTATCAGCGTATGCATGTCAGCATATCTTTTTAGGCCAAATTTTTCAACAGCTTCTTGTGCATTTTCATCATTAGGGTCATAAAAACCAATGATGTCAACTCCTTCAATACCTTGCCAATTGCTGACATGAAATTTTCCTAGATGGCCAACGCCAAAGATGCCTACTTTTAACATATTACTGCAAAGGTAGAGATTTTGTCATTCAGACAATAAGCGTCATTTTTGTAGCTCTAGTTCTAATTATGGGAAAAATTGTCATTGCCATCGATGGATGGTCTTCTTGCGGGAAAAGTACTATGGCGCGACAACTGGCCAAGAAATTAAATTATATTTTTATTGACTCTGGCGCAATGTACCGTGCCATTACACTTTATTTTCTGCGAAATGAAGTAAACATCAACAATGAAGTTGAAATAGAAAGGGCATTAGCTGCTATACATCTAGAATTCAAGCTCAATCCCAGTAATGCTAACAATGAAATTTGGATGAATGGGGAGAATGTGGATGCATTGATCAGAGATATCAAAGTAGCTGAAAAGGTAAGTGAGACGGCAGCTTTAGCAAAAGTCAGAGAATTTGCAGTCGCTCAACAGAGATTAATTGGCCACGACAAAGGAATTGTAATGGATGGTAGGGATATTGGCTCTGTTGTATTTCCAGAAGCTGAATTAAAGATCTTCATGACAGCAGATCCTGAAATAAGGGTGCAAAGAAGATTAAAAGAACTTCAAGTAAAAGATCCAAGTATATCAATAGAAGAAGTGCGAAATAATCTTGCATCAAGAGATCATATTGATTCAACAAGGGCTATTTCGCCATTACGAAAACCTGAAGATGCTATTGTTCTGGATAACAGCAATCTTACACCTGATCAACAACTTGAATTAGCCTTGCAATGGGCACATGAAAGAGTGTGCTAAAGAATTATTGCCATTGGGAACCAACTTCAGAAAGCTTTTTGGAACCAGTAAAGAAACTGCTGAGTTTTTCTATGGTTTGTTCAACAATAGCATCCGGACAAGAAGCGCCACTCGTTATTAAAATACGAACATTCTCTTTCGAAGGAAGGTAGTTTTCCTTGATGTATTCTTCATGTGTTCGCCAATTAAAACCTTTTATCTCTTGACTTGAAAGTAAATCTGCAGATGATTCTATAAAATAAGTAGGTAGTTTTTCTTCGCAAAGTTCAACCAAATGAGAACTGTTACTGCTCTTTCTTCCGCCAATAACAATTGCTAGATCTGCATTGGTTTCCAAGAGATGTTTTACAGCTGTTTGGTTGTCGTTTGTAGCATAACAAAGAGTGTCTCTTGTGTCTGCAAAATATTCTCCTACATTGGTATCATCGAGCTTGTATTTCTGCATCACAATCTTTTTCAGATAGTCGGCAATCGCTTGTGTATCTGATGCAAGCATAGTTGTCTGGTTAACAACACCAAAACGAACCAGATCTTTTTCAAGATTGAATCCTTGGCTGAATCTATTGGCAAATTGTTCTGAAAAATCTTCGCCCTTTCTTGTGCCTAAAATGAATTCACCTAAAACAATTGCTTCTGCCATGTCATAGATGACAATGGTTGGGGCATGAACATCGCTGTGAGAAAAAGTAGCTCTTGTTTCTTCATGTGTGGGTTTGCCATGCACTACAACACTGTATCCTTTTTGTGCAATTTGCTCAGCCCTGTTCCAAACTTTTTCTACAAAAGGACAAGTGGTATTGTACTTTTCTATTTGAATGCCAATAGACCTTAACTTGTTTTCAATTTCAATTGTAGTGCCAAATGCAGGAATAATTACTACATCATCTGCATTCAAGGATTCAAAGGGGATAAGTGAGTTTCCTTTGGTATCCATTAAAAATTGGACTCCGCTGTTTATGAGGTCCTCGTTTACAAATGGATTGTGGATCATCTCACTCAACAAAAAAATACGTTTGCCTGGATTATTTTCTACAGTCTTAAATGCAATTTCTATGGCGTTTTCAACACCATAGCAGAAGCCAAAGTGTCTGGCTAAAAAGATTTCAACATTGCCTAAATCTAGATGAGTTGGTGTAAAATCTTTCTTCAATTTGTCAGCCGCTTTTCTCTTTTGCTTAATAGCAGAAATTAGCGGACTCCTGTATCTGACGGGTATTGTAAATTGCTTCATGTTATGGCGACAAAGTTACGCAAAGATTAAACAATAGATATCTACTTTCGTTCGAATGGGTCGAACCTATTTCTTAACTTTCCACCATGAAAAGTGAATTTACCCCAGTAGATTGGGTATTGGATAGCAATATATATGAAGTTAATCTAAGACAGTACACCCAAGAAGGAACCCTAAACGCTTTTAAGCAGCATCTCCCTAGATTAAAAGAAATGGGTGTTGAGGTGCTTTGGTTTATGCCCTTAACTCCAATTAGTCAAAAACAGCGCAAGGGTAGTCTGGGCAGTTATTATGCATGTTCTAGTTATGCCGATATCAATCCTGAATTTGGAACAAAAAAGGATTTCCTTGGACTGGTTCAATATGCTCATGAATTAGGGTTGAAAGTAATCATTGATTGGGTGGCTAATCATACAGGTTGTGATCATGAATGGACCAACACTCATCCTGATTTTTATAAAAAAAATGAAGCAGGTGAATTCTATGATCAGCATGGATGGGATGATGTAATTGATCTTGATTACACTAATCAACATATGCGCTTAGAAATGATTGAGTCAATGCGCTCGTGGATTGATGCTTACAATATTGACGGTTTCCGATGTGATATGGCTATGCTAACACCAGTAGATTTTTGGATGCAGGCAAGAAAAGCCTTACAGCCAACAAAAAATTTGTTTTGGTTGGCTGAACTCGATCCTTTGGATAATCCAGATTACATGAGTGTTTTTGATGCAGCGTATACTTGGAGATGGATGAATGCCGCTAAACAAACAAAAGAGGAGGGGGCACAGCAAATTCATCATATGAAATATGTATTGTCACTCTATCTTAATGAACTCCCTCAAACTGCTTGTCCCGCTTGGTTTACAAGCAATCATGATGAAAACAGTTGGAATGGAACTGAATTCGAAAAATATGGTGAAATGGCAATGCCACTTGCTGTTTTTTCATCTACTTGGAAGGGTGTTCCATTGATGTATAGCGGGCAAGAACTTCCTAATCTCAAGCGCTTGGCATTTTTTGATAAAGATGTTATTGAGTGGAAAGAACAACCGGAGCTACATGATTTTTATGCTTCCTTGTATACATTAAGAAAATCAAACAAGGCGTTTAAATCACTTGAAGCTAATGATAGCTGTCTTTTCTTAGCCAACAGTGTTGATCATCATGTATTGAGTTTTTTGCGAAAAAATGAGGAAGCTTCGGTGATTGCTGTATTTAATTTCTCCCCTTATCATTTGCCCGAAGTTGAAGTAGCTATCCATCATGAGAATGGAAATTATGTGGAATATTTCACTGCAGCTGAAAAACAAATTAGCACGGGACATCTGTATCTAGATATGCCTGCTTGGTCATACCAAATTTGGATCAAAAAATAAAGGCAGAACCCAGTTCTGCCTTTATTTATAATTTGAAGTTGTTGTTTATTCCGAAGCTTCGATGGTGTATTGGTAAACACCTTCATAGCCTGGATAAAATCCTTCTAATAATATTCTTTTTGATGCTTTCGCAATTGCAGCATTGAATTCTTCAATTGTCTTTACTTCGGTTCCATTGGTTTTAAGAATAACAAAACCATCACGCATCCTGGTTTGCTCATCGATGAGTCCGCTATTGATTTTAGTTACGATTACGCCGCCTTTCACTCCGTATTCTTTAGCCTTTTTGGCATCAAGGGTTTGTAATGTTGCACCTAATTTATCTGAAACTGTATTTTTTACAATATCGTAGCTACCAGATCTATTTTTTAAAGTAATGTTCGTTGTAGATTCTTTTCCAGCTCTGTTGTAGTGTACGGTTATCTTATCACCAGGTTTGTAACCTGCAATTTGTTCAACCATTTCACTACCATTAGCAACTTTTACACCATTGATTTTGGTAATGTAATCACCTGTTTGGATGCCTGAGGAAGACATTGCTCCATCTTTTGCAACATCCATTACCAATACACCCTGACCTTCTTTATAGTTAAGCTTGGTTTTTTCTGCTTCAGGTGCATTCTCAGGTAGATAGCTGATACCCAGGTATGCTCTTTGAACAGTACCATATTGCAAAAGGTCATTGATTATTTTCTTAACAATGTTCACTGGTATTGCATATGAATAACCAGCATATGCTCCTGTAGGGGATGCGATAGCAGAAACAATACCAACAAGCTCTCCAGTGGTGCTAATCAATGCACCTCCAGAATTACCTTGGTTAACAGCAGCATCTGTTTGGATGAAGGATTCAATTGGACTATTGCTTTTTCTTTGATTAAGTCCAAGTGTTCTTGCTTTTGCACTTACAATAC
>JBEBDP010000149.1:0-7607 GCA_041156925.1 Bacteroidota bacterium
TTGGTATTAAATATCATGATGGCTTTATCAGGCAAGCCCCATTTGGCATATTTACCATAATCCATTTCCATCTCGTAGGTGCCGTTTTCTTTTGTTGATGTGATAGACTTACGAATAAGCATCGCCTTATCATCAACATATAGCGTTGTTAATACAACATCCGAGTTCATGTCATTTGGAATCAATTTTACCATTGCTAAATCCTGATCTTTCCACTTGATCCTCCCCGCCAATAAAGCAGTATAATTTCCATCTGCAATCATGGCACTCATATTCACTTTGATGCCACCTTTGGGAAGCACAGAAATACCACCATCTTTTTTGATGCGAAACAAATCAGGGTATTTGTAAAATATTCTTACAGCAGAAATAGGAATTTTTAAAAAAGCAACATCTGTTTTGAGTTTACCAACTGCTTCATAATCTTTTACTGAAACCAACTTGGCTCTGAGCTTTGTTACAATTTCATCAGCAGTCTGCGCAAATGAAATTTGCACAGTAAAAAATAAAATAAATGCCAATAACTTCCTCATGTACTAAAAACAACAAGATGATTTAATTGTTCAAGTCGCTTTGCTAAAAAGCATCTGACTCGCGGTAGGCTTTTATCAAAGCGATTTCACCTTCTTTCCCTTTAATGGAATTTCCGTGTTCCATACCCATCACTCCTCTGTAACCTTTGTTGTAGATATGCTTGAAAATATTCTTGTAGTTCATCTCTCCTGTGGTAGGTTCATTTCTACCTGGATTGTCACCTATTTGAAAATACCCAATCTCATCCCATGTACGATCAATGTTAGCAATAATATTACCTTCATTGCGTTGCATGTGGTACATATCGAATAGAATTTTACAAGATGGGCTATTTACAGCTTTACAAATCATGTAGGTTTGTGTAGAATAGCGAAGGAAAAGATCTGGATTATCACTCAATGGCTCCAATACCATCACAAGTCCGTTACGTTCTAAAATTTCAGAACCTCTCCTTAATGCATCAATGACGTGTGCGGTCTGCATATCGATAGGTTGTGAACGATCAAAATTACCTGGAACAACTGTCATATGTTTTGCATTGCACCTCTTAGCTACCTCTACAGCCCTATTACAATCCTTAACAATCAAATCTTTGAACTCTTGCTTACCCGTTGCCAAACTCATCTTCCAATGCCAAGCATTACTGGTAATTACAAATACCCCCATTTGCATTCCCAACTTAGCAAGTGTATCACCAATTTTGGCTTGCATTTCAGGAGTACGGTCCATCATACCATTGTCTTCAATGGAACGAAAACCATGCTCATGGCCAAACTTTATTTGATCAATAAATTCTTTGCCCGCATGTGCAGCAAACATACCATCATGAAAACCATAATTCAATTGAAAAGGCTTGTTTTCATTGGGCTTGGTTGTTTGTCCGAAAAGTGAAAATCCAGGTAAAACAGCTGCTGTTGCTAATGAAGTATTTTTTAAAAAACCTCTGCGTTGCATAATTGAAATTTAAGATTGATAAAATGGCAATTGATAAGTACAATTTAACTAAAATTGCATGAAATAGACTGCATTGAAAAGATTAATCTTTATTTCATTGTTTGCTGTATTCATGATAGGTTCAAGCACAGCACAAACCTCAACCAACAAATCAGAGCTCATTACTTTACCTGGATCTAGCCAGCAACTTAAACTTGTCCATATACCTGCTGGTAATTTTAAGATGGGTAATGCAAATGGAAAAGCAAACGAACAACCTGTAAAACAGGTACAAGTTTCTGCATTTTGGATGGGCGCTTATGAAATTACACATGATCAATACAATGTGTTTTTCAGAGATGAAAATTTATCGCAAGGCTCCAAAGTGGATGCAGTAACGCGACCCACAGCTCAATACATAGACCTTAGTTGGAACATGGGAAAAGAAGGTGGATTTCCTATGAACAGTATGAGCGTTGATGCTGCCATGATGTTTTGTAAATGGCTTTGGCAACAAACCGGTGTATTTTACAGATTACCTTCCGAAGCAGAATGGGAATATGCCTGCAGAGCAGGTTCTAGTACCAATTATTTCTACGGAAATGATCCAAAATTACTCAGTCAGTTTGCATGGTTCAAAGGCAACAGCAAAGAGAAATACCAAAAGGTTGGCACCAAAAAACCAAATGTGTGGGGACTCTACGACATGTTGGGTAATCTGGCAGAATGGACATTAGATCAATATGATTCAGCTTATTTGATGAAATTAACAGAAGGGCAATTGGACCCCATTACAGTACCCACTACAAGATATCCAAGAAGTATAAGAGGAGGATCTTATCTCGATGATGCAAATGCCCTTACTGTTAGCAGAAGAAGCAATTCCTTGCCAGGCTGGAACAAAAGAGACCCGCAAATTCCCAAAAGCAGGTGGTGGCTGACTGATGGCATGTTTGTAGGTTTTAGAATAGTTCGACCAGAAAAGCAACCTAGTGAGGAAGAAGCTGAAAAATTCTATAAATTGTATCTAGAATATTAATCTCAAAACAACAACGATGCAACATCCCAAGCCATTGAACAGTAATCAACGTCGCGAGTTTGTAAAAACTGCGGGCCTAGCCTCAGGTGCAATTTTAGCAGCACCACTATTAAGTAATGCAAATTTTTATTCAGGTGCATCAGAAGCAATCAAGATAGCATTGATTGGATGTGGTGGTAGAGGGACTGGCGCAGCAGTGCAAGCATTGAGAAGCAAGCAAAATGTAAAGCTTGTAGCCATGGCTGATGCATTTAAAGATAGAATTGACAGTGCATATAAAGCCATAACCGGTGATTTATCTGAAGCGGGTGTTACAGGCGATATTAAACAATTAATTGATGTACCTGAAGAAAGAAAATTTGTTGGATTTGATGCCTACAAACAAGCGATAGCTTTAGCAGATGTTGTTATTCTTACAACACCTCCAGGTTTCAGACCTATTCATTTTGAAGAAGCGGTAAACCAGAACAAGCACATCTTCATGGAGAAGCCAGTTGCAACAGATCCTGAAGGTGTGAAAAAAGTACTTGCTGCAGCAGCAGTTGCTAAATCCAAGAAATTAAACGTTGTTGTTGGTCTACAAAGACATTACCAAAATTCATACAGAGAACTTTTCAAGAGAAAAGACATGATTGGTGAAATCACTTCAGCACAAGCGTGGTGGAACAACGATGGTGTATGGGTGAACCAAAGAAAAGAAGGCCAGACTGAAATGGAATACCAAATGCGCAACTGGTATTATTTTAATTGGCTTTGCGGAGATCATATAACTGAACAACACATTCACAATATTGATGTCATCAACTGGTTCAAAGGCTCCTACCCTGTTAAAGCACAGGGCATGGGTGGAAGAGAAGTAAGAAAAGGAAAAGACAATGGTGAAATCTTCGATCATCATTATGTTGAATTCCATTATGCCGATGGATCCATACTCAATAGTCAATGTCGTCATATTAAAAACACAATGGCTAAAGTAGATGAACTCATTGTTGGCACGAAAGGAAAAATATTCTGCGGTGCTGCCAATATCAGAGATCACAAAGGTGGATTGCTTTATCAATTCGACAGAAAGACCGAAAACGATCCCTATCAATCAGAACACGATGAATTATTTGCTGCAATTGCAAAAGGCGAATACAAATTTGCTGATGCTGAAAATGGTGCTAAAAGTACCATGACTTCTATCTTGGGTAGAATGGCAACGTATAGTGGTAAACTTGTTGAGTGGGACAAAGCATTGAACTGTGGTCTGAATTTACAGCCAACTGCATACACTTGGAATACTTTGCCACAATCATTACCAGACGCTAATGGCCAGTATAAGATTGCGGTACCCGGTGTAACGAAGTTTTACTAAAGCAGAACCTACACTAATACAACATTTCTACTCATCATTCCTCACCAATGTGAGGAATGATTTTTTTTGCACCTCACTGATGTAATTGATATCAGTTTGTCTTTTGCATAAATAACGGAAAATGATAGTACCAGTTTTTGATGGCGATACTACATTTACCACATTACTTGAAGATGTGAAGTCATGCATATCAGATAGCATAATCTCGAATTGACCTTCTTTAAAATCTTTAGGCTTAAGTAATTGGTAATAGAAGGTATTTGACTGATAAAAAGCTATTGAAAAATAATCTAACCCATCTGGAACCTTTCCAGTTAATCGCAAATTTCCATTACTCAAATCATAAAAAACAAGCGTATAAATAAAATCTGGATTGGGTGTATCAGGTGTTGTTGGCGAAGGCATTTTGGAGTGGATTAAACTATTTCTCTCCTTTCCAATTTTTAATTCAACAGCTTTCTGTACCACATACGGATAGAGATATAAAAAAGTCCAGTAGCCCAACACACCTAGTAAAATAAAAAGAACGACTCTCGATTTCATAGTTTTCTTATTCTAGGTAAAGCGCTGGCTTGAATTGGAAAAAATAAAGCAGGAGGCTGATATACCCTGTAACAAAGCACAAACTTTCCCTCTTGTGGAGCTGGAAGCCAGTTTCCCATAGCTTTTTCACTGCTTATGGTAAAGCTATATGCCTCTCCCAAATCAACACCAAGCGTTGTAGCATTAAAATGGTACCTCTTTATTGAATTTTGAACCAACCGATATTGATCATCATACAAAGTGATACTCCATATATTTGTTTCAGGCGCTATGCCTGTGATTTCATAGCATTGATCAGCCTTTAATGTATTTCCCTCATCATCTTCAACTGCCATGAAATAAACTACTTCTTCTTGGGGTAATGCAAAAACCCCAACTTTGGTACGTTTAGCCTTTTGGAAAACAGATTCAGATGGCTTACCAATTTGAAGATTAGTTTTCCAAGATGTCCCTTCAATTGTATTAGGAGTAAGATTAGTAAACGATAATACACAATACCCTAGAATACTACCCAATAAAATTGCAATAAGGGCCAACCAAAAAGTTCTTTTCATCTATCCCTTTAATTTTTATCGGTCCGAAAAAGATTAACAGGCAATCCTTCGGCAGAAAAAAGATTAGGCATTGCTGTATTGGTGAATCCGAAGCGTACATCTTTGGGTTCTTTCAGAGATGGATGATAGACAATCACCGTTCTGCCTTCTAGTCTTGCTTTAGCAGGCAAGAAATTTCCATCTGCTCCTGCAATTTGAAAATCAGTGAGCTCACCACCTTTTGCTACCAGGGCAGTCGGCACATTTTCGAAGTTTATTCTAATAGCTGCTTTTTCAATGGTATGAGATTTATAGACCGGGCTCTTGTAAGGACCCCTATTTAACCCATATGTTTCCGCCAAAGCGTATTCTGCTAGTCGTGCAGCAACTTCCTTTTTCAAATTGGGATGAATATCTTTTACATTATCCACTAAATCACTAACTACAACCATACCTGTTTTGGGATGAGACGCAGCTTGAGTTTGTGCCTCCCTTAAAAAGGCCCCATTGATGTGTGCATCACTGTATGCGAATGGTGCAATTTGAACGAAATAAAATGGAAATTCTTTGTTCCACGCTTTTCTCCAGCTGTCAATCATGCTGGTGAATAGCCTTTTATAACCATAGTGTGTATCAACATTACTTTCACCTTGGTACCATAGTGCACCTGCAATTGAAAAATTTGTAAGCGGATAAATCATGGCATTATAAGCATCTCCACTTAAGTTAGGCCACCAATCAAAAGGAGGAATTTTTGCTGCTGCTTTCCTCAACTCAGGATCATTGAGTACAACATCAGCAGGAGTCCAAACTTCTGCAGGTGTTCCACCCCAGTTGCTATTGATCAGACCCACAGGAAAATTGGTTGAAGCGTTAACTTGTTTTCCAAAAAAATAGCCTATCGCACTAAAATGAAGCATGTCTTGAGGATTACATACTACCCAACGCGCACGCACATCATCTTGGGGTGTTGTAGAAGTTGATTTTGGCACATAGAAGAACCTGATGTTTTGATTGGTTGCCTTTGGCGACTCCTCTTTTGATTGTTGGAGTCCCTGATCAGCCGACCATTCCATATTGCTTTGTCCAGAGCAAACCCAAACTTCTCCAATCATTACATCCTCTAACAAAATTTCATTAGCGCCTTTGATTTTAATGGTATAAGGTCCGCCTGCCTTGGGCGTATTGATTTCAGTCATCCATCTTGCACCTCTATCACCCTTAGTAACATACTTTGTGGTATCCCAACTAACGGTTATGGTTATGCTTTCAGCTGGTGCTGACCATCCCCAAAGCTTCACTTTAGATTGTTGCTGTAAAACCATATGAGAACCCAAAATAGAAGGCAGTCTTACATCAGCAAATGCAGACAAACAAAGGGCAGTTAACAAAGAAAGCAATTGAATTTTTTTCATGTGGCAAATATTTCTATTTGAAAATAGTGAATTTCCGCAATAGAGATTAACCAAAACAATTTTACCTTTGTATTCTAAATGACTCTTCCATGAAAAAATCAGTTTATACCCTCACTATTATTGCTTTGATTTCAATTTTCCATTCAACGGCTATGGCTGCTATTCTTCCTCCTGCCCATTCCGCTGACCCAAAAACATCAGTAATCGTCAATGAGGCTGTTAGCGAATTCAATAATTTATCAAAAACTGAAAAAAAGGAAAGGGTATCAAAAGTTAAAGCTGCAATTCAGCAATACAAAGCCAATCTTAAGCATGGCGAAAAAATAAACGACAATAAATTATTAGCCATCATTTTCGCAATCTTAATTCCACCAGTTGGTGTTGTGCTTTATGAAAATAAAGTAACTACCAAATTCTGGATTTCACTTTTGCTTACATTTATTTTCTGGCTTCCAGGCATGATTTATTCATTGCTGGTAGTGACCGACAATGCTTAATTAGGATAGGATATCCTTTTTTCTGAATACTACCACAGAGGCAATCAGGAAGCCAATGATGTGCAGCAACAGAATGCCTGCAGAAATCATGACTGCTGTGAGGTTCTCGATTGAACCTACAATCTGTTCGTTGTTTTCATTGATTTGAACATCGAAGAACCCTTTCCAGCCCAACATGTGACTGGTAAAGAGGAAAGGTTTGACATTATCGAAAATTGGAAGGTCAAGTGTGTTGAGAATAGTAAATACTATAATGATGCTCATGGTGGCCATAATGGGACCAATTGAGTTTTCTGCAAATAGACTTAAGAAAAAGCTTAAAGCTGCAACAGTTGTCATGGCCAAAGCAGCAAAACCAAAAGCTGCAGCATAACGCCATAGTATATCAGTCTTAACAATTTGAGTAACCAAGTCACTTTTCAAAATCAACATATCATCAACACCAAAAACAATCATAGAAATTCCTAGGGCCCAAATTGCCATCCAAATCAATATAGCCATTGTATAGATGGCTGTCGCGCTGAATTTAGCCGCAATCAATTTTGCCCTACTGATGGGCTTGGTCAGCAAGACCCTCAATGTACCTTGTGCAGCCTCTCCAGAAATCATATCACCTGCTACAAGGGAGATCAACAAAGGAACATGCACCAGCATCAACTGTAAAATGATATAGGCCAACAGATACCCATTCATGATGTTGCCATTGATATCAAAAGAATCGGTAAATGATTGAAGACCGAACTGCATATAACTTTT
>JBEBDP010000150.1:0-5445 GCA_041156925.1 Bacteroidota bacterium
CAAATTGACGCAGCTATCAAATAATACTTACAGCAAAATCACCAGCTGATACGAGTTCTCCAATAGGTGTCGTTCTTTCACCTAATCCATATTCATTCATAATAGCGATTACATCACTTAAGCTCTCCCTAGATACCGCTATCAATAAACCACCACTGGTTTGTGGATCTGCTAAAATATTTTTGTGCAACAATGCATTGTTGTTATCCTCAAGCTTAACCTTATGGCCATAACTATCCCA
This sequence comes from Bacteroidota bacterium, assembly GCA_041156925.1. Classification (GTDB taxonomy): domain Bacteria; phylum Bacteroidota; class Bacteroidia; order Chitinophagales; family Chitinophagaceae; genus Pollutibacter. The sequence continues at coordinate 242 of JBEBDP010000150.1, forward strand.
GTTTCTATTTGTCCCACCAGGAACCGCACCTTTTTCTACATAGTCCACTAGCATATCTGATATAAGTGGCACTTTTGAAAAATCAACTACAGCTGACAAACCACTGCCCTCGGCCATTTCAATTAAATGCCCCAACAACCCAAACCCCGTAACATCTGTCATTGCGCTAACACCAGGAATCTTCGCAACACGAGAACCTATTTTATTCAATTGCATCATTTGGTTTGCTGCTAACAATTTATCTTCTTCCCTTAGTTGGTTCTTTTTTTCAGCTGTTGTTAAAATACCAACACCCAATTTCTTTGTCAGCAACAATACATCACCCTTTTTTGCTGTATTGTTTTGTTTTAGGTTCTTTATATCAACTAAGCCATTCACTGCTAGTCCGAATATTGGTTCTGGCGAATCAATACTGTGACCACCCGCCAAAGGAATACCAGCCTCCAAACAAATACTCTTGCTTCCCTCTATAACTCTTCTTGCTACAACAGGAGGAAGTATATTGATTGGCCATCCTAATATCGCTATTGCCATAATTGGATCTCCCCCCATTGCATATACATCACTGATTGCATTTGCGGAAGCTATTCTTCCAAAATTGTAAGGGTCGTCAACAATAGGCATAAAAAAATCTGTAGTAGAAATCAATGCTGTTCCGTTTTGTAAATCATAAACAGCAGCATCGTCTTTACTATGGTTTCCCACCAGTAATCTATCGTTATCGGGCATACTAAAACTAGAATGTAAAATTTCGTCTAAAATCTTTGGAGATATTTTACATCCACAACCCGCACCATGTGAATACTGAGTAAGCTTAATATTTTCCATTGCCATCATTTTAACAGTAAATCAGCGTTTATACTATCATTCACTACAACAGTTGGAATTGTAGTAACAACTGGTTTTGGTTCAGGCCTGTTGTTTAAACCCTTACCATATTGTTTGTCGTAATACTTCAATAATATAGAGAAGCATTCTTTCAAATTATTTTCTTCTAAAAATTGCAAAGACATTTTTGTTTCTAAACCCCCCAATCTTTTTTGAATTCTCTTGATTGCTTCACCAAGCTCTGTTTTATCAAGCTTTCCATAGGTTTCAACCAAATAATCTAAACGCGCCTCAAAAGGAATGTCTAAAAAAGCAACGGGACATGTCCTGATGTGGTTCCAAAGTGGTTGAGGAATATTAACAGTGCCGATACGCTGACTCTCATCTTCTAACCAGATGGATTGTCCGGGTTTATTATGAGCAATAGCTTCTAATTCAACCGAAAGCTTGTTTTCAAACATTTCCTGACTGGGTTGCTTCGGTAAACCAATGTTTCCAAATGCAGATCCTTTGTGTCCCGCAAGTCCCTCCAAATCAACAACCGCTGCCCCTTTTTCTTTTAGTCCTTTTAATACGATTGTCTTTCCGCTTCCTGTGTATCCGCCCAATATTTTAAAATCAAATTTCTGTTCAAACTTGCTCAACACCCAATTACGAAAAGCCTTATAACCGCCAACAAGTGTGAATACTTTAAAACCATATAAATCAAGCAACCAAGCAACTCCTGCGCTTCTCATTCCACCTCTCCAGCAATGCACCAAAACTGTTTTGTTTTCGGGATTGGTTTTGGCAATTGTTTTTTCAACAAAAACAATCATGTCTTTCATTTTGGGGCCGAAGAACTCCAAGCCCTTTTTGATTGCAAGCTCTCTAGATGATTGTTTGTAAATAGTACCAACAACAGCCCTTTCCTCATTATTGAACAAAGGAAGATTAAATGCTCTGGGTATATGCGCATGTGAAAATTCTCCTTCGCTTCGAACATCAAAAACGGGATGTGCAAGCGAGAGCTTTACAAATTCTTCTACAGTAATTTTTTGTATGGCCATTTAGCGTAGGAACAATTACTTGTTCATGCTTGTCAAGAATTCGTTGTTGTCTCTTGTGCCTTTCATTTGTTTCAACAAAAGCGACATTGCTTCTTCGCTGTTCATATCAGCCAAATGATTTCTAAGTACCCACATTCTTTGCAATACTTCTTTATCCAACAACAAATCTTCCCTTCTAGTAGATGAAGCCGTAAGATCAATTGCAGGGAACATGCGCTTATTGGCCAATCTTCTATCAAGCGCCAATTCCATGTTACCCGTTCCTTTGAATTCTTCAAAAATTACTTCATCCATTTTGCTTCCGGTATCAATAAGCGCAGTTGCTAAAATGGTAAGTGATCCACCGTTCTCTATTTTTCTAGCAGCACCAAAAAATTGTTTTGGCTTTTGCATGGCGTTGGCTTCAACACCACCCGATAATACTTTACCAGAAGATGGCGCAACGGTATTGTGTGCACGTGCTAAACGAGTAATTGAATCAAGCAAAATAACTACGTCGTGTCCGCACTCTACCAAGCGTTTTGCTTTTTGTAATGCTATGGTTGACACCTTTACGTGCTTCTCTGCTGGTTCATCAAATGTAGAAGCCAAGACCTCAGCCTTAACGCTTCTTTCCATGTCGGTAACCTCTTCCGGACGCTCGTCAATCAATACCACCATCAAATAACATTCCGGGTGATTGGTTGCAATTGCATTAGCAACCTCTTTCAACAACATGGTTTTACCCACTTTTGGTTGAGCAACAATCAACCCTCTTTGTCCCTTACCCAACGGAGTGAATAAATCCATCATCCTTGTTGAGTAATTATCTGCTTTAGTAAAGAGGTTGAATTTTTCTTGAGGAAACAAAGGCGTTAGATAGTCGAATGGTACACGATCTCTCACTTCTTCAGGTAGTCTACCGTTTACAGTATCAACCTTCAATAATGCAAAATATTTTTCACCTTCTTTAGGAGGTCTGATGCTACCGGTAATGGTATCACCCGTTTTAATACCAAACAATTTGATTTGTGAAGGAGAAACATATACATCATCTGGAGACGATAAATAATTATAGTCGCTGCTTCTCAAGAAGCCATATCCATCTGGCATCATTTCTAAAACACCCTCACCTTGAATAGCGCCATCAAACTCAACATTAAATACTGGCTCTTTCTTGATGTATAGTTGTTTTGCGGGTGCTTCGTCTTGTGCTAAATTATTTTCTGGAGCTTGTGCTTCTTCTCTATTTTCATCAACTGGCTCTTCAGCAGTAGGTTGTGCACTTTCAGCTGCAGTTGGCTGTTCATCAATTTTGCTCTTCTTGATAATCTTCTTTTCTGGCTTAGGAGGAGCTACAGGAGTTGCTTTAACTTCTTCTGTTGGTTCATTTTCTACAATAGCTTCTTCGGTACTGTTAGCTGTTGTGGTTTTTACAATTCTTTTTTTCTTTGCAGGCTTTTCGTCTTTTGCATCGCCTTTAACCGCACTTGTGAGCACAGCTTGCTTATCAAGAATTTTGTAAATCAAGGCCTGTTTTTCTAGTTTTTTAGCACCTGTGATTTTCAGTTGTTCTGCTATGTCCAATAACTCTGGAACAAGCATGTCATTCAGCTGTAAAATGTCGTACATAAATTGTATTTGATGAAATATCCCTTAGAAGGATGAATGATAGTTGGTAAAATATAATTGAAGAAAAGAAACCGAAAGGAGAGAAATGGTAACGACCGCTCCTTATTCTGATGCAATGTTAAGACATTTTTCTATATGTAAAAAATATTCTGACCACCGAAATGGCCTCCCAATAGGCTTCTCGCCTTCATTTTATTACCTTTGCACCTGAAATTAGCTTTATGTTCAACAAGAGAATCAAGATCAAAGAACTTTTACTCCAACAGGCTGGTCAGCAAGAGGTTGTAGTAATGGGATGGGTAAGAACCTTTAGAAATAACCAGTTTATTGCACTGAATGATGGGTCTACCAATGCCAATTTGCAAATAGTTGCCCCATTGGGTGAGTTTGGAGATGATCTGCTAAAGCGCATCACCACTAGCGCTGCGCTGAAAGTGACCGGTATCCTTGTTGAATCTCAAGGAAAGGGACAGTCGGTTGAGCTAAAAGCTACCACAATAGAGGTTTTAGGAGATTCTGACCCAGAAAAATACCCATTGCAGCCCAAAAAGCACTCTCTTGAATTTTTAAGAGAAATTGCCCATTTGCGCTTCAGGACCAACACTTTTGGGTCTGTTTTTCGCGTTCGACATGCTTTGGCCTATGCAATCCATGAGTTCTTTCACAAAAAGGGCTTCCTTTATATGCATACACCCATTATCACAGCAAGTGATGCTGAGGGTGCAGGTGAGATGTTTAGGGTGACTACTCTCCCATTTGATAATCCACCTAGAAATGAGGAGGGTGGTATAGACTTTAAAGAAGATTTCTTTGGAAAGAGCACCAATCTAACAGTAAGCGGACAACTTGAGGGGGAACTAGGAGCCACCGCCTTTGGTGAGATTTATACTTTTGGTCCCACCTTTAGAGCAGAAAATTCCAACACAACCAGACACCTTGCTGAGTTTTGGATGATTGAACCAGAAATGGCTTTCCATGATTTGGAAGACAACATGAATCTTGCAGAATCTTTCATCAGGCACATCATCAAGTTTGCGATGGAGAACAACATGGAAGATCTACAATTCCTCGATCAGCGTTTAGCAGAAGAGGAAAAACAACTTCCAGCAGATAAGAGAAGTGAAATGGGCTTGATTGAAAAACTCAAGTTTGTTGTAGATAATGATTTTGAGCGCATCACTTATACTGAAGCCATTGATATTTTACTCAACTCGCCTGCATATAAAAAGAAAAAATTCCAATACGAAGTAAAGTGGGGAATTGATATGCAAAGTGAACACGAGCGTTATCTTGTTGAGAAGCATTTCAAAAAACCAGTTATTGTAACGAACTATCCTAAAGACATTAAAGCGTTTTACATGCGTCAAAATGATGATGGTAAAACAGTGGCTGCAATGGACATATTAGCACCTGGTATAGGAGAGATCGTTGGTGGTTCTCAAAGAGAAGAAAGGCTTGATAAACTAGTTGCTCGCATGAAAGACATGCACATCCCTGAAGAAGAATTGTGGTGGTATTTGGATACAAGAAAATTCGGAACAGTGCCACATGCCGGATTTGGCTTAGGTTTTGAAAGGATGGTATTGTTTGTAACAGGAATGACCAACATCAGAGATGTGATTGCTTTTCCTAGAACTCCAAAGTCGGCCGAATTCTAAATCATTCTACTTTATCGTTTCGTATACACATGACTGGAATATGTGTATGATGAAGTAA
>JBEBDP010000151.1:0-3038 GCA_041156925.1 Bacteroidota bacterium
AATCAGAAAGACAGTTGCATCTACTTCTCTTCCTGCCATATCAAGTGCTGCGGAAGTAAAGCCTTATGCATTGAATGGTCTAACCTCTGCATCTACTGATGTAGGGGATGTAAGTTGGGTAGTGCCGACTGCTGGGTTATCGACTGCTACTTGGGTACCGGGAATACCTGCACACAGTTGGCAGGCAGTGGCTTGTGATGGTATGTCAATTGGATTCAAAGGCATGATGGTTGCTGCAAAGACTATTGCGCTGACTGCTGCAGATATTTTCTTGAAACCCCAAGTGATTGAACCTGCTACTATAGAATTGCGAAAGGCAAGAGGAGGTGAAAGTTTTGTCTATAAGTCGCTTGCAGGAGATCGTAAGCCACCATTGGATTACAGAAAACAGTAAATGTTGTTAGCGAATTTCCCAATCAATGATTTGGTGCTCCAACGATTGTTGGTAGGGGGTTGATACACGGATATAATTATCAGTATAACCCTCTAACATGCCATTTTTTTCTTGTTGTTCAAAAAGTACAGCTCTTGTAGATCCCACTTGTTGGTTTCTGAAGTATTGCATTTTTTGATAAGAGAGATTTCTTAAAATTTTATTTCTTTCGTTTCTGATGTGAACAGGAACTACTTCTTTAATCTCCAAAGCTTTTGTATTGGTGCGTTCTGAATAGGTAAATACGTGTAAATAAGAAACATCTAATGCATGAAGGAATTCAAATGTTTCTTGAAAATCTTCATCAGTCTCTGATGGAAAGCCTACAATAACATCAACACCAATGCCACAATCAGGCATAAGTGTTTTTATCATTTCAATTCGCTCTTGATACAATTCTCGCTTGTATCTTCTCCTCATTAAACCTAGAATTTTATTGCTACCACTTTGTAAAGGGATATGAAAGTGCGGCATGAATTTTTGGCTATTGCTTACCAGCTCAATAATTTCTTTTGTCAGCAAATTGGGTTCGATAGAAGAGATCCTATATCGCTTAATGCCTTCCACCTGATCAAGTGCTTGACAGAGTTCAAAGAAATTAGTTGTCCTTTCGCCATCAATAATGCCAAAATCTCCAAGGTTTACACCTGTTAATACTATTTCTTTAACACCTTTACTGGCTATTTCATTTGCTTGTCGAACTACATTATCAATAGTATTGCTTCTGCTTTTTCCTCTTGCCATGGGGATGGTACAAAATGAACAACTGTAGTCGCATCCATCCTGTACTTTGAGGAAGGTCCTGGTTCTATCTGTAACTGAAAAAGAAGCATTGAAATCATTCACTTCACTGATATCGCAACTGCAAATCTTGGTAGAGTCGCCCTTGGTGAATTGTTTAAGATGTGTAGCAAGATTAAATTTTTCAGCAGCACCGAGTACCAAATCTACTCCTGGAATGGCCGCAATTTCTTGTGGTTTGAGCTGGGCATAACAACCTGTAATCACCACAACGGCATCTTGGTTCTGTTTTTGAACCCTTCTTACCAATTGTCGGCATTCCTTATCTGCATTCTCAGTAACCGAACAGGTATTGATGACATAGACATCAGCTACTTCCTCAAATTCTTTCTTTATAAACCCTTCTTTTTCAAGCATTCTTCCCAAAGTGGAAGTCTCCGAAAAATTAAGTTTACAACCCAGGGTATGTAGCGCTATGGTCTTTTCTGATTGCATTTGGGCGACAAAGATACAAATGGGAAGGTGTATATTTGAATTATTCTATGAATAGGTTGAAGTACTTGGTGTTCCCTTTCCAGATTTTATATTGCCTGTATGCAATGGTGCTATTTGCAGCCATTATCCTATTGCTGTTTCCCATACTCCCATTTGGGATGTTAATGGGTAGAATTAGGGGAGGTAATTTTATGTACCGACTCTTTAGGGTATGTGCAAATATTTGGATGATTTTGATTGGTATTCGCCATACCACCTCATACGAATCTAAACCTGATCCTAATGAGCAATATATTTTTGTGGCCAACCACATAGCTTATTTAGATGCAGTAACCATCATCAGTTCGGTTGAGCATGATTTTAGGCCTATTGGAAAATATGAACTTTTAAAAGTTCCTATTTTCGGACAGCTCTATAAATTTTGTGTGATTACAGTCAACCGATCAAATGCAGAAGATCGTGCAAGGAGCTTAAATGATTTGCGCAAAGTTTTGGCAAGGGGGATTTCTATTGTTGTATTTCCGGAAGGGACGTTTAACATGGGTGATACTCCATTGAAAGAGATGTACGATGGAGCTTTTAAATTGGCGATAGAGACTGGAAAGAAAATTCAACCTATTTTATTTTTAGATACGTATGATAGAATGCATTACAGGCATTTGTTTACGTTGAATCCCGGTAAATCAAGAGCTATATATTTGAAGACCATTGATCCTGCTGATTTTCCACAAGCTGATGCTAAAGCTTTAAAAAGTATTTTAGAAAAGCAAATGTCGGATAAGCTAATTGCTCTAAAGGCAACATGGATCAATCCATCTTATTTTACTACAACTTAATTTTTTTCTTTGTTTGCAGAAGTTATCATACCGCTGGCAATTCCTAAAACCTATACCTACGCAGTACCTGCAGAGTGGAAGGAGGTTGCATTGCCAGGTGTGAGAGTAGAAGTGATTTTTGGAAAACAAAAAAGATATGCGGGGATCATAAAATCTATTTCAGAAAATGCGCCTGATGGATTTATCCCGAAACCGATTGTCCAAATTCTTGATGCAGAACCTATCATTTATGAAAAGCAACTTCAGCTATGGAATTGGATAGCCAATTATTACATGTGCAGTGAAGGTGAAGTGATGGCAGCGGCGCTTCCAACCCAATTCAAACTAAGCAGCGAAACTATTTTAATTTTCAATGATGAGTTTGGAGATGATTTTAGCAGTCTCGATGATCAGGAATACTTGGTTGCGGAAGGGTTGTTGATGAAAAAAGAACTTCGGATGGATGAAGTTCAAGGCATTCTGGATATCGCTCATGTGTACCCGGTTGTAAAAAGATTGTTGGAGAAAAAAGTGTGTATTGCTTGGGAGTCTTT